>CAKTVW010000013.1 GCA_934630495.1 uncultured Oscillospiraceae bacterium | reverse complement strand
CCGTCAGCAGGAGGATACTGCATGACCGAGAATGTTGCGTCACTTCGTTCCGTCAAGGTGGCTACACCCCCTTGCGCCGCTTATGCGGCTATCCCCTGTGGACTTGCCGTCCGCAAACGGTTTTGACAAACCGTTTGCCGCCAGCAAGTTTGAAGATTAGACATAAACAAATCCTCCGCATGGTCTAAGCCATACGGAGGATTAACTGTTTTACGGACACCCGTCTATTGCAGCAGGGCGCTTTCATGTCGATCGTTCAATTGAAAAAACAGTTATTTCCGATTCCCGAGGAAAAACAGCGCGACCGTGCCCGGACCGACGTGCGAACCCGTTACCGGCTCGTAGCAGGCCGTTATGCATTCGCCCGTAAAGCCGCGCTTGCGCAGCTCCTCCAGAAGAAATGCCGTTCCGTCTGCGGCGTCCGCATCGGCTATGCCGATCACCGCACTGCGGTCCTCTACACGTTCGTCGTAGTGGTCGGCAAGCGCAAGCAGGGACTGCTTTCGTCCCCGGCTTTTTCCGCACATGACGATCTTGCCCTCGGCGTTGCCCGTCAGGAGCGGCTTGATCTTGAAGACCGTTCCGACGACGCTTGCAACGCGGCTGATCCGTCCACCGCGCTTGAGGTATTCCAGATCGTCGACTGTAAAATACTGACACATTCTGTCGCGAAGCTCGAAGATCCGGTCTGCGGTTTCCTTCAGGCCGACGCCCCGCTCAAGGAGACGCGCTGCCTCGAGGACCAGCAGGCCCTCTCCGAGCGATGCGGCGAAGGTGTCGATCACGATCACCTGTCGGTCGGGAAATTCCTCTTTCAGTTCCTTCGCGGCAAGCGCAGCCGCATGGCAGGTGCCGCTGATGCCGCCCGACATGGCAATGTAAAGCACGTCGTCGCCCACTTCGAGAACGGAACGAAACGCGTCAAGGAAGGTTCCGAATCCGATCATAGCCGTGCTGACGACCGCGCCGTTCCGCATGGCATCGTAAAAGGCCTTGCCGTCAAAATCCTTGTCGATATCCTGTTCGGCTTCAACGCCGTCGATCGTATAGGTGAAGTGGAGGATGTTCAGATGATATCTTTGAATGACATCCGCCGAAAGATTCGCGGAGGTGTCCGTAAACAGTCTGGTCATGGTGCTGCCTCGCTTTCTGTGTTGCCCTCATGCCGGGGCATGAGCTGTACCGCCGATTATAGGCGGCCGTCTCCGCAAAGGCAACCTACGAAACGTTCCGCCCCTCTACTTCGGAGAATGCACGCTCTACCAAGCGGAAAATCGGGCTCTACTGCCAGTAGAGTCCGATTTTTCAAAACTTTTCGAGAGCAAAACAGCGGTTTTTCTCCCGCTTCCGGGGATAGTGAAAATTGCCGTCCTTGCGCACCGTGCACCCGAAACCACGCCGCACAGTGTGCTGAAAAAGAGCGACGGTATATGGCCGCATTGCGGGAATTGCGATGAATACACAAATTTGCCTCCCGCATATCCTGAAAAAAGAGTCGTAAAAAAGCGACCGGCCCTTGGCAGCACATGGGAGCGGAAATCAATCCGGGCCCACTCTTAGCTCATCAGGCCGGTCTGATAACAGCGTAACACAAGACAGCACGATTGTCAATTCCTAAAAAGAAAGCGGGGCGCTCTACGGAGCAACGCTGCATATTGCCGATGGGCACAATGGGCTGACGTTGTATCAAGCCAATAAGGCGCATAGGATTGATAAAACAAAAAGCCACGGTGAACATACCACAACTGATGAAAGTCAGCGCTTCCGTAATCGAAAGACGGATGCGGCGGAACCCGGCGAGTACGTCGATCAAATGGCAGACAAACCCGCAAAATATAACATATCAAGAGTGGCAAGCTTAGAAGGCAAGCAAAGCTGCGGCCGGATATACAAAGGACGATGCCGCCTCTCTGAAATTTTTTGGCGCTGATGCAAGAGATGACTTGCAATCCATTGTAAAAAGGCGTACAATGAAGCTGGAAAACGGGTTTGCCTGTTTCCCGGATGATGATGTTTTGAGCGGCTATATTCAAAAGGTAACGCCGCTGAAAACATACTTCGATGTCGCGATGCACGGTTCTCCGACTGCGGTCGGGTTCGGCACGTCGGAAACGAATATGTCTCCTCGGATGCTGGCATCGGTTATCCGGCATAGCGACGGCTGGAACGGGCAGAAAATCCGACTTTTATCTTGCAGCACCGGCAAATCACTCGGTGATGATTATTGCTTTGCTGAGGAGCTTGCCAATGCGCTGGGCGTTGAGGAAAAAGCACCGAACGACTTGCTTTATATAAGCCCAAACGGTTACATAAAGGTTGGGAAAAGAGGGCAAGGGTCTATGTTGCAGTTTCGCCCGAATCAACGCGGAAGGAGGAAATAACCAATGGAATTTGGATTTTTTAAAGGGTTGCCGCACACAGATAGCAATGAGGACTTCGCAAAGTACAGAGAATATAAGAACGCCCTCCCCAAAGCGGATGTTATTGCTCACATCGAATCCCTCGACGCTTGGCTGACCTCCGAACCGTCAATCGAGCTCTTCACAAAGAAGAAAATCCGCGCGGGCGTTTATGAAGATGGTGATTTCATTTTCCCTTACGAATTTCTGCACTACTACAAGAACTATGATATCGGCATTCCGTATGAATACGAAGAGTATTTGAAAGGGCTGGGCGTAGGAAAATAAAACGTGAAAAGCACTGTGCAAATTGCATGGTGCTTTCTCTATGCGCAAAGGAGGACAAAATGAACAAGGGGAAATCCATAGGCGCGATGTTTGTGGCGTGGCTGGCATGGCTGACGCGGTGGACGACGATTACACTGATCGCGCTGCGGGCGGCTGTGCAAAGCCGCCGCCTCAGGCAATTTGCAAAAGTCTCAAAAGGAAGTTAAGATAATATGAGTGAGATCAGAAACGAAAATGACTCGGAACAGAGGAGAATTTAATCATGGAAGAAAAGAAATTTCGCATCAGTCAAGGAGAGCCGGAGGCATTTCTTGTGTGCGACAAATCTCTTGAAAGTATTCATGCCCCATTCTTTTTGTGGCTTCGGGACGAGGGGTTCACTTTTGCCGGTTATCACGGAAACTATGGGTGCTATTGGGCATATGTTAACATCACACGCAAGCAGTATGCCTATGGAATGCCCGGGATCGAGCTTGTGCGGCCAATCGGGAATCACGCAATTACAATTGACGAGTTTATGACAATATATCATATTTTTGAAAAATATCAGGGTAAAAACCCGTTGGTTTTTCACTCCGCAAACTGCGATTACGATGCATGAGTATCTGCCGCTGAGGCCTTTTGGGTGATTCCTTGCTGGAAGTACCAATGTAACTTTGAAACAATGGGTCCTTTAACACACTGCGGCCGCTGGGGGCAATGCCTCCGGCGGCCGCAGACTGTTAAAAAGTCCGGCATTTCCAAAATGCCATTCGTGTGAAGAATATCCCTTATTGGCTCATTCTGATGAAGGCCGTGAAGCGGCCTTGCGTGAGGGGCGACCCCTATATGCGGCGCTGTCCTCTGTCCGGATATAATTTCAACTCACGCCCCCGCGTGAGGGGCGACGTAAGCGACAACACGCTCCTCAACTCTCCTTTCCAATTTCAACCCATGCCCCTGCGTGAGGGGCGACCGCGGAAATGAGGATTTCTGCGTAGAAATCCGGCAATTTCAACTCACGCCCCTGCGTGAGGGGCGACGACGAATGTTGCGGAGGTGGGGGCATAATGGCTAATGATTTCAACTCACGCCCCTGCGTGAGGGGCGACGCCCCTCCGTTCTAAAAATTCAAATTCGTAAGCGGTATTTCAACTCACGCCCCTGCGTGAGGGGCGACGTTAGAATTCAGAAGGCTAAGAAGGCCGCAGCATATTTCAACTCACGCCCCTGCGTGAGGGGCCATGGGCAACGGCATCCTTTTGGTGCTTACGAAATTTCAACTCACGCCCCTGCGTGAGGGGCGACCCATGGAATAATGTGCGGTATATTCAAATGCAAATTATTTCAACTCACGCCCCTGCGTGAGGGGCGACTATTTTCGGCGAACTTGCTCGTTTTGGTGCCTAATTTCAACTCACGCCCCTGCGTGAGGGGCGACATAGTGGGTTTTTCAAGGCCGTTCACCTGAAAAGATTTCAACTCACGCCCCTGCGTGAGGGGCGACCGGAGTTATCCACGATCGCCTGCCCGGCCAACCGATTTCAACTCGCGCCCCGCGTGAGGGGCGACGCGTGCAGCGCCCGTGAGGATGCGCGCCGTGGCATAATTTCAACTCGCGCCCCTGCGTGAGGGGCGACCGGCCGCTTACATGGGCAATTTTATCGCCGGTGTATTTCAACTCACGCCCCTGCGTGAGGGGCGACCGGTGATCCGGGCGCTGGCGAAATGCGAGGATGAATTTCAACTCACGCCCCTGCGTGAGGGGCGACCGCTACGAAAACGGCCAGTGCAGTCCGCGCCTGATTTCAACTCACGCCCCTGCGTGAGGGGCGACGGCGCGGCCCGCCGCCTCGTCGGAGGCGGAGCGGGCGTATCGCATCAGCACGGAGCGGCTGTTTTTAATCTTGCAGAACAACAGATCGCCGACAAAGCGGTTTGCAAAGTCGGCGTCCGTTAAAGTTTCGTATTGGCGCTTTCTCAGCAGCACGTTGCCGCTGACCGGGCCGCATAGCCGCCCGAGAAAAGCGCCGTTTTCGCTGAGAAAGGTGATGGTCACGTCGTTTTCGGAGCAGAAGGACAGCAGCGCGGTCGAGAGGGTGTTTTTCCCGAACAGCACGATGGAATTTACCTGCGAAATGGGGACGGAAGCCCTTTCCGCGCCGCCGATGGAAATGCAGATATTCCCGTTCCGCTCAAACAGATAGCTTTCCGGGGTCGTGATGTAGAGCGTTTCCGGCAGCTTTTTCATGGTGCGTCCTCCTCCATCGCCTCGGCGCTCCACGCGCATGGTGTGTACCCGCTCGTGCTCGGAACGGCCCTTGGCGGTGTCCGCATTCTCCGACCAGATCTGTTCGTTGGTCAGCAGCGCGGCCCGCCGCAGGCAGAATCCGGCATGGGATAACCGCGAAAGAGGGATCGGCTCCCAATCATCCATGACGGAACCAGTCCTCGTCCTCGGGGAGAGCGCCCCAGCTTACGGGCGAAAAGGCGTCGGACTTAAAGCCGATCTGTACGCCCTTGGGCACCTTGTCCGTGTCGACTGTCGCGTCGTAGTCGCGATAGCTCCGGGGATAGGTAACGGCGGCCTTTTTGGCGACCTTGACCAGATCGAAGAGCTTGTGAGCGGGGGCGCAGCCCAGCTTGGCCTGACGGACCCTCTGCGCTGCGTCGGTATCCGTGCCGACATGCTTGAAAATGATCAGCGGGGAGACGACGGCCATTTCGCCCTTGCTGGCGGAGTGGTCATGCTCGTACATATTTAAAATGGCCTCAAAGAGAATGTCCAGATCTTCGTCGTCAAAGCCGGTCTCCTCGGCGAGGTTGGCGCTGACAAAGCCGCGGACCTCGTACAGGCCGAAGGGGATGATCTGCTTGCGGCCCATGGTGCGGAGCTTGTCCTCGTTCTGCTCTTTCTCCCATGCAACGTAATCCTCTACGGTGGCGCCGTCCTTCACCTTGTCCGCGACGGCCATACGGGTAATGGAAATGTCCAGCGGGAGGACCGCGTCAAGGCTCTTTCCGTAGGTGATCTGCACGGGGCCGCGCACTTGACCGGCGTTGGGGCCGGTGGACATGACCGCGCCGAAGGTACGGACGTCATAGAACAGCTCGCAGGCCTTTTTTCTGCCGGCATAGACCGCTTCCTTGGCCTTGGCACAGTCCTCGACACCGGCCGCGCGCTTGGCCTCCGCGATGTGGCGGTTGATATTGGTCGACTGCTGGATGATGATGTTCATGCCCGGCTCGCCGCGGTGCGCCAGCTCGACATAGTTCCGGATGCGGCGCTTGGTCGCGGCGTCGGTGATGAAGCCCTGCATGGTCTGCGGGTCGATCCGCGGCATGTTGCCCATGTCCGGGTCGCCGTTCGGGTTGCAGTTGGTGCATGCGACATAGTACATAAATTCATATCGATTCTGAATGGCCATGATCGTTCCTCCTGTTATTTCCCGGCCGCTTCGGACTTTTCCTTGGCGGCGGCAATTTGTTCGTTTTTCTCCCGGTTGAGCATCGCGCCCATCTGGTAATAGCCCAGCGCGAAGTAAGACTGCTGCTCCAGATTCAGGGTAGCGGGGATCGATGTTCCGACGGCGACGGAGATCTGCTGCAGCTTTTCCCGATATCTTTCGGCAAGCCAGCCGTTTTCGATTTTCTCCAAGTGGTGATTGGAACGGCTGCTGAGCTGACCGATGACAAGCGCGGGCATCTGGATCGCGGAGGCATAGTACCGCTCCACGATGCCGGTGTTGACGTCGGGCATAGCCGCCCGCTGGATCGCCGCGTAGACCGCCATCAGCCCGCCGCAGTGATAGGCGGCGTTAGAGAGCTTCAGATTGTATTCTTCCAAGATCGGTTCCTCCTGATGATATATTCGGTTTTTCCGAAGCAGCCAGACCTTCAGCCATTGGCAGGCCAGACTGTTTGGCAGACTGCTCTGTGTGTCTTCGTCGCTGCTCAGCAGCTCGGAGCGGATATAGGCCAGCGCCTTTGCCGCAATGGCATCCGGCAGAGGACCGCCCGACAGAACGGCCTGAATGACGGCCGGGGTGACTCCGGCCAGTTCCTTCGACAAGCGGTCAAAGGGTCGGCTGTCGGTCTTCTGGTATTTTAAGAGGCGAAGCAGCCGCGCGGTCAGCTTCACCGGCCGGATATTCGCGGTCCCGCTCTGATTGGTCAGCGCCAGATCGGCGTACCATTGGTTCAGATTGCGGCGAAGGTCGGCGTAGCTGCCGCGGTCATATCTGCGGATCATGATGCGGCTGTTAACGCCGGTCAGCAGCAGGATGTAATACGATGTGTCGTCCAGATCGGGGACGGCCTGCCCGGAACGGACGCTCTCGGGAACGCTGTCCGCCCGCTCCCGCTCGGTCAGCTCGTTGACGGGGCTTTCGCTTTCTGTTTCGGTCTCCGGAACGTCGTAGCCGAAATCGATGGAGTAAAGCGGGTCTTCCTCCTGCGGGATCTCGCGGTCGAACCAGTGGACAAATTTCATTCCCGCGAGAATGGGCGCGTCCCTTAACAGATCGTCCAGCGCCGCCTTTACCGCGCTGAAGGCCTCCTCCGAAACAGGGGCGTTGGCGGCCTGCTTCAGATTGTAGGAGCAGAAGGCCGCCTTGTCAAAGCAGATCAGCGCGTCACCCTTTGCGTGGCCGCCTACCACCTGCAGGCCCTGTATGGTGGTGGTGGTCGCCATGGGGACCGTGGGCTTGCCGGTAATCAGGCACAGCGCGGAGGGCTGCGCCTCTCCAGCGGAAAACCGTTTTCGGTATTCCTGCCACCAGAGGCGTATTTTTTCGGACCGCAGCACGGACTGCCCGTTGACCCGAAAGGAGATTCGGTCGCCCGGCTTGATCTTTGCCCGATCCAGCTCTGCATGGATGGCCGCCGCGATCTCGGGCGTCTCCAGTGCACGGACGCAGACCGCCAGCAGAGGCTCCGCCTCGGAAGCGGCGCGGAGCGCTTCAAGGAAGAAGGTGCTTTTCGCGCCGGGCTGCTCGGGGATCACTACGGAGCGCTTTTCCGCAAGGACGTTGCTCTTGTCCTTGCCGTTGGCAAGACTGCCGATATCCGGACAGGGGACGGCCTCACCGTCGCCCAGATAGATGCTGATACGGTCGTCGCCTTCGGAAAGAGAAATATAGGCCTTGATGGGCTTCCTTACAAATCCGGGAGGCAATGCCAGCTGACGGCGTATGCCGTAGTCGTACAGCGCTCTCAGCATGGACTGCCTCCTTTCAGGACCTCCGGGCTGTCGTAGGGCGGGATCAGAATGACGCCGTTCTCCATGACCGCGTGGAACAGAGACATTTGGACCTTTACCTTTTTGGGGATCTCGACATCCTCCGGCGTAAACAGGTCGTAGAGCATCAGGCCGGCGTCCATGGACATGCGGATCGGCCGGCGGACGCCGTCGCTCTCCTCGAAATAGCAAGAAAATTCACGTAGGCCGAAAGAAGGCTGGTAAAACGACTTTCCACCGCGAATGCGCCGCAGTGCCTGCTCGTACAGTTGTGTCTCCTTACCTGCGAAATCGGGGCGGGGGATAATGGACGCCGCGATTCGATAGCGGACGTCACGCAGGGCGACCGTCTGGCGCTGTGTCCGCTCCTCGTCTGTGAAGATCGGATCCGAGCCGACGGTGCATTTGACCTCATTGCGCTTGAAGCTGATGTAGCGAATGGGGTTCAGTACCTCGATGCGGTTGACGGCCCAACGGAACTCCTTCGGCTTCATGTAGATCGCCGAGAGGATCCCGCGGGCGGCGGACGGGGTGGGGAACGGATAGGTCAGCCGTTCGACCTTCGCCTGCGGCATCGAAAAGCAGGCAAAATCGCCCCAAACTTCGATCACGATTTCTTTCAAATAATCTTCACCTCCATGATTTGTACGCTCTGCTCCGTTTCACGAACAGAGCGACTCCAATAATACTATACTTATTTCTATTCTCAGCTAGATTAGCTGGTCAAGTATAGTATAAAAACGAAAAACGACAAAGTCAAGGAGTCTTCCTCAAAAAAATCGTTAAAAGAATAGTCGGGCTGTCAAAAAACCAGCCCGCTTGCCGGTCGAAGTAAAATAGAGAGATAATCTCCCATTCTTGTCATTGCGAGGAGGGCGTAGCCCGACGCGGCAATCCGCATCTCTCGGCCCTTTCTCTTTTCGCAGCCGCCTGCACAAGACTCTTACGTCAGGCCGCGCCCTCCGACCGGAAAACGTCCCCCATATCGCGCCATTACTTTTCGTTCATCTTTCCCCTTTGTGCTTTTTCAATTCGTCTCATTTCATCAATCGAAATTCTATTTTTGCATGTCGGACAATAAAATTCTTTCCAAACAAACTCCACATCACCGGCCATGAACGAATCGCCTAATGTAAAATCGTAATTTTTAGCCTCGGGAGAATTTGAATTAACTGTTTTTGAAGTTTTAACACGACCCAGTTTAGTTCCACATGCAGGACAATAATGCTTTTTGAATATTGTATAAATAATAGCGTTATTAACATACTTTTTCCCGACGTTCATATATACCACCTATCAATTTGGGACTTTAACTCGAAAAACGAGGCCTTAAAAATATTTGCATATACAAGCGACCTGTTATGCACCGGCAAGCATCGCCTTTGCGATACCGCAATGGCAAAACTTGCCCGGGGTACTTCCGAAACCTCTAAGTGCCTAAGACATCCCCTGCATATATAGCGACAAGTTCATCAAGCATATGCTGCAATGCATCGCTTTCCGAAGGAAATCCAATGCAATCATACTCTTTTCCTCTCTCCCTTGTGAACGTCTCCCAGCCGAGTTTGTTTTTTCTAATGTTATGGCCATCGTTCGTACTGCTATCAAAAGAGACGATTTCCGGTGGTATTCCTTTTTCTTTCAGACGTGCGATAAACTCATTTTTGTTCATATCCCGCTCTCCGAATTTTTAATATCTCGCCCGCAACCAATTGGCCCATTTTACCATCTAATAGCAGGAGTTTCGGGCACAGAAACGACATATCCATCAAAGCCTACGCACCCGAAAACGTTTCCCGCATTGCGCCGCTTACAGGCATTCTCGGTTCCTTCGTAGGGCGGGGTGACCCCACCCCGTCGTCCCGCCGATAGCTACGACATCGGAATAACATAAGGGGAGATTTTTCAACATGATTAAGTTATTTACAACCCGGCGGGAGGGGTGGAGCATGCCGCTACTCCACGGCCTCCCGTCGGGCGGCGGGGGAACAAATGTAGAGAGTGTCGGTAATCGACAGTTGGATAATCAAAATTGTGCGTTTAATTTCAACCCGGCGAGAGGGGCGGAACATGCCGCTACTCCACGGCCTCCCGCCGGGCGGCTGGGGAACAAGTGTAGAAAGTGTCGGTGATCGACAACCGGGCAGTTAGATTCTACTTGTGCAGAAACTGACAGTTAAAAGTTCGGTGTGCTTCCAGTTATAACTATTGTTTGTCGATAGGCAGTATTTGATATCCGCTGTGGTCCGAAAAGACCTGCGCCCACTCGTCATCGGTATAGACGGTGTAGAGCGGCTCCGCATTATCCTGATAGGTTGCCATTACAACACCGCCGGAGCAAAAATACACGACGGTCGACATGTCACCTGAAGGGCCTGACCCAAGGTCTATCGCTACACGGTTATCGTCTGCATTGGGAAATGAATCGAAAGGCTTTTCACTGCTGCAGCGTTCTTGAACGTCCTGAAGCGCAGGAAAACGATAAACTACAAGAACATTTTGGACATTATCCTCGCCGTCGACAAAAATGAAACAGCGAATTGTGTCGTCTAACAAAACGTAATAGTCATAGCCGCCCGCAATACTACGCCTGCATTCCAATTTCAGCCCTTCATAATCGCATAAATAACGGGCCGAAACCGGATGAAAGGAGCGTTGTACATTGAAAATGGCTTGGATGGTGAAAAAATCCTCCTGATTGTAATTGTGCCGTACAAGCTCTGTGCATGCGGCGCTGTTGTCCACGCGAACATGAGAACAGCCGCTCAAGCAGAATATCGCAAGCAAGCACAAAGCGATCGTAAAGCGCTTCCATTTTGTCATATTCATTGTTAACCTCCTGTAATCGGTCCAAAAGCGAAACAGATTGACGGTGAATCGAACACCCACGTTTGATTGCCGCTTGTGATCGTCCATGTATCTGCAAGGCCATCAATTTCATTCCGGCGCGACGCGCCGGTCCCGAATTTGTCTGCCCATGATCCGTCGCCTAGCCAAACGTGACAAGGCCGCACCTCGCCGCAAATTTCGGGCACCGCAACGGAAATCTCGGTCCCGTGCGCAGGGCGCTATGGGCATCACGCCCAATATTCTTCGTCAATATCAATATAGACGGAAACCGCGCACTGTAACGGCGGTTTCTTGCTGCTCGATCCTAAAGGAAATTCCGGTAGCACCTTCATTCACGCCAAGCTCAAGAACGCCATATTCAGTCCTTTCATAATAGCCGTCGCGGTCGCGATATGCTTCGCGAATTTGCTGCGTCATATGCTCTGCAATCGATGCAGCTTCCGCCGCGTCTATCGGCTGCTTATTTTGAAGCGAAATACCGATCAGTTTCTCAGAGATGCCCGCTTGCAGGAACGTTAATGTGACCTTAACGGGGACGCCTTCGTAGACCATGTAATAAGTATACCACTTTTCATTGGAGACCAAAGAGACGGAAGTCTCCTCAGTCTGTCCGAGCTGTCTTTCGACAGCCGCCCGGGACATTCTGAAATTGACCCCTTCCAAGAAAACACACGGCTCATCACTGCTGCTGCACAGCAGTATCGATACGGTCAGGGCTGCAATGACAATAATAGCAATAACAGCAATTATGCCAATTATAAAAATTCGCTTTTTCATGTTTTGCCTCCTTACTTATTTTGACGATTACTGCTTCAAGTTTTCGATTCACCGGATATTGAATGTCAGTGGGGGCTTGTTATTGTGGGTGCCTGCAAGCGGCGGGGTGGGGGCACCCCGCCTGTGTTTGAGTGGTCAAAGGCAATGCTTATTGGCATGATTAAATTTTGCTAAAGTTCATTTGCTTGCTTTATCAAGTTCAAGAATAAACGGAATTTCATCTCTAATAAAAGGATCGTCATTCGTTGATATACTTTCATTTTCAATGAATTGTATGGAAGTAACAATTGGGTCTTCAATTATCTCCCCATCTCTAAAACGTGAATATTTCAGCACAAAAATTCCTTCTTGCACAATATGTGCCGTTATCTCCAGCGCAGATACAGGTGCAATAATTGTATTAGAATCCAAATTTAGCACCTCGCTTTTGGGCATTTCTTCCGCTACTTGATTTTGAAATTCTATTTTGCTTTTAAAACAGTCGAAAACCATAACACGATTCAATGTATCTTTTTTGTTAAAAAAAGCAAAAGCATTTCCACCGTCTTCTAACAATAGCACGACATAATACCCTTGATGTGTTTTTCGCATACATTGTACATTAAATTCTTTCTTGAAATTTGAGAATGTCATGTCACCGACTTCTGCTGCGCTCTGCAATTCTTCTATTTGAATAATTGAATATTTTTCTGTAAGCAAATCATTTTTATTTGTTATTTGGTCGAATTTCATATTATTACACCCTACCAATGTTACCATACATATTGCTGTGATGATAATTCCACTCAATACCCTATTCATCATGATAATCACCTCTTCTGCAAACTGTTAAGTTAATATATGGTTTCCGCATTGTAATAGCTCTTAATATTGTCCGGGATTTCGGGCGCAGAAACGACAGTGCCTACCGCCCTATCAAGGTCTCAGAGCCGAAGCATTCATAAGCGGTACGCCGTTTCCGTAAAGCCACAGGGCCGACGACGGTTACGACATCGATCGGAATGACATAAGGGGAGCTTTTTCGACATAATTAAGTTATTTACAACCCGGCGGGAGGGGCAGAGCATGCCGCTACTCCGCGGCCTCCCGTCGGGCGGCTGGGGAAACAAATATAGAGAATGTCGGTAATCGACAGGCGGGTAGTTAGATTGGCCTGCTGTCAAAGCCGACAGTCAGGCAGCATCGGCGTTTGCGTTTTAGGCGCAGAGGCCGGAAAGCGGACACACATTCGCTTTACTGTGCAAAATTTCAGTCAATCACATTATCTTACGAGGCACTCTGACCGTTTTGCTTGCCATGCCTTGAAACACTGCGAATAATCATCCACACGACAAAAGCCGCAAACAACAATACCGCAACTATGCGCAGTAGAACAATGACGCGATAGCGGGCACTAATATCATAAAGAATACTTTCTTGACCATGTGAACCAATCACAGCAAGCTGGGAATAGCCGGTTGCAGCAAAGCTAAGGAGGCCGACTCCCGTCCGGGCTATATAAGTTTTGCCGTTCATAACGCACTGCGCCGACATGATCTTATCGAGCCAAAAATCGTAATATTGCGTGTTCGTCTCTACCGAAGTCAGCGAAGTATTGTTTCCGTTGCGGTCAAAACCGGCAGCAATATCACTCCGCGCAAAATAGATGACAAGATCCGCTTCTTCCCATGCTACCGCAAAGGCTTGACCGGCTTGAAATGAATAGCCGTATTGGAACTCGCCGTTTTCGTTATAAACAAGAATTTTTGCCACTCCAGCGCCTCTTGTTCCGATGGCAATTAAGCCTTCGGCGCTTACATCAAAGCAGTCTATTTCGTCCTTCTCCGGTTCGACAGAAAGCAATGTAAGGGAAATATTGCTCAAAAATGTTTCGCGGTCGGCATCCGTTAAGTCGTCGGTTGTGGCAGCAGCGGCAGAAAGTGGCGGGGTGGTTGTGCCGAGAATAGCAATGAGAATCAGCAGCCAGCGAACAAACTTATTCATGATAATTACCACTCCAATTTTTCGCAAAAGGAAGTTTTTCGAAATTTTTCGATATGATGCGTTTATTTTACAACCCGGCGGGAGGGGCGGAGCATGCCGCTACTCCACGGCCTCCCGTCGGGCGGCTGGGGAACAAGTGTAGAAAGTGTCGGTAATCGACAGTTGGGATAGTCAAAATAGTGCGTTTATTTTCAACCCGGCGGGAGGGGTGGAGCATGCCGCTACTCCACGGCCTCCCGTCGGGCGGCTGGGGAAACAAATATAGAGAATGTCGGTAATCGACAGGCGGGTAGTTAGATCGGAACATAAGGGAAAGCTTTTGACATGGCATATCGAGGCCGAGGACGGCGCTCATATTGCGCGTGGTCAAGGCGGCACATGCTGAATTTTGCCGCGTCGGAGTGTTGTTCTCCGGAACTTTGCCTCTATAATATATATGTATTGAGACCATGCGATTTTGGACATTTTGCGAAAAATTTTTACAAAAAATTTTTTCGCCGCTTGTAACGAGTGTAAAAAATCCCTTTTTTCTGCGCATGTATTTGGCAGAATGTCAAATAAATCAAGACATGAGCTTGGACGGAAGGGAAATGACTGGAACGGGTGAGTGATCGATAAACGGGTGTGCGGGGGCCGTTGGAGTGCCTGCGGCGGGATGCTGGGTATTGGCCTTTTCGGGAGTGCCTGCACGGGCCGATGAAGGGCATCGGCCCCTACGGCGTAGAATGAAGGTCGCTGCGAAATTCGCGGCGGGGTGCCCTTGGCGCATCCGTACTGTTCCGCGCCTTATTTCAAATATATTTTCGTATAAATTCTTGTACTACCGCCGCGCGGTGTCGGTATTTATCCTTCGTTGCACGGTGTCGGTATTTGTTCTTTGCCGGTTTCTACGCAAAGTATCCCTCGTGCATTGCGAGCACCGGGGTAAACGCCTCGTCCGTAAGCAGCGCCGCATATTGCTTCGGTTCCTTTAGAAAGCGCAGCAACCTGCGTTCTGATCGGAGTCCGTGAAAAGGCCGAGCGTTTGCTCTTTCACGGACGGGACATGCAGAATACATTCCGCCGCCATCGCAAGGACCTGATCTGTCAACTGCCACTGGGCAAGCAGCTCCGAAAGCTCCGCTGCCGCCATTCGGTATTCTCCGCATAAGATACATAGCATAAAATAATCCAAAAGCTCGTCACCGCACCGCTCCGGCGCATATCGGTGCAATGCGGCCGCGCGTTCTTCCCCTTGGACGCAATAGGCATAGGCCAAGCGGGGATGCCTCGCACCGCTTGATTGGATCAGCTTTGCTGCATTTGCCGCATCGACTTCGCGGAAGCAGGAGGAAGCCGCTGTGCGGTTTCCCATGCGGAAATGACATACGCCGATATTATATAACAGGATATTGTCGTTACAGGAACGGCGGGCCTCTTGCAGTAATTCAAGCGCTTCGGAATAATCGCGGTTCTCAAATCTGATCGCCGCAATATTCTGCAGGATGATCGGATGCCGTGTATGCGCTATCGCTCTTTGAAGTTGGGAAAGCGCTTCCGTGACGGAGTCTTTGGCTGCCCCGTCCGTACCTTGTACATAGTAAAACCACCCGAGATTGTTATACGCCCTGAAATCTTGGCTTTCACACGCCGATAGGAACGCCTTTTCGGCCAAAGCAATTTCTCCGTGATCCAGCGCGTCGAGCGCTTGCGTGTTCAAATGACGCCAATCATTGCACATACGATTTGCCTCCTACATCATAATTAAAACATGAAATCAAACCGTTCTTCCTTGGGCAGATACAGGCCGCGGGACTCGGAATACAGGGACTCATACTGCGGGCGGAGCAGATAAACGTTGCTGCCCACGGTTGGTGCGGCAGACTTTTCCCGTCCCCGACGGGCAAAGGGAAGCTCCTCTGCGTAGGTCTTCAGATCCCGCGCAAAGCAGGTCACGGTGATGGGCGCGGCCTCCTTCTGCAGCGCGGCGGTGACGCCCTGCTCCCGCAGACGCGCGGCCGTTTTCTCGTACAGCTCCCGTTCTCCGGCATAGGGGACGATGACCCGTGCACCGGCGTCGGCGATCAGCTTATATTGTTCTGCCACCCGTGCAAACGAACGGGCGTCGATTGCCTTCTTTAATTCCGGCTTGTCGGCGGCGCCGTCAAACAGCAGACGGTAATACTCCTGAATTTTCTCCGGGTCGTGGATGGAAAAGGGCGGCCGCATCTCCTGCACGGTAACGGCGGCATTGTTATACCCCTCGTCCGGATAGGGCATCCTCGAGTCCTCCGGACGGAAGACGATCACCCGTCCCGCCGCCTCGCGGCCGTTTCGGTTGCACCGTCCGGCGGCCTGAATGATGGCCTCCAGAGGCGCAAGGGCACGATACATCGTTTCAAAGTCCAGGTCGACCCCTGCCTCAATGCACTGAGTCGCCACGACGCGGCAGGGAAGCTTTTGGCTCAGCCGCCTGCGAATGATCTCGATCTGCCTGCGCCGATGGGCGGGGCACAGGTCCGTGGTGAGGAAGAAGACCGTATCCACCGGGCAGAGCCGAGACAGCGCGTCGGCGAGCTGCCGCGCGTGACGGCGCAGATTGACAATGGCGCAGACGCTCCCGCACGCGGCCATCTCTGCCGCAACGACCTCCAAGGGCGTTTCTTTTTCAAGCCGCCATTCGACCTCCACACGCTTCAGGGCGTCGAACAGCTTCCTGTGCTCCGGCAGAATTTCTCTGGGCGTCCAGCTCAGGTCTTTGCGGGCGGCAAAGTCCGGCTGGGTCGCCGTGGAGAATACCATGGTGGTATGATAGCGTCCGCACAGCTCGTTCACCGCGCGGAGCGTGGCGGAGGCCAGCTCGGCGGGCAGACTCTGGGCTTCGTCGAACAGCACGACGCTGTTGGCAATGTTATGAAGCTTCCGACAGACGGTCGGACGGTCCGAAAACAGAGATTCAAAAAAACGGACGGAGGTCGTGATAATGACCGGCGTGCTCCACCGCGCGGCCAGCTCGCGTGCCTCCTCCGGCAGGTCGCTTTGGCTGTGGTCGATCAGAAGATTGGGGACGATCTTGGCGTAGGTGTCGGCATTTTGCTCGGCCAATGTCAGGAACGGAAGAACAATGATGATCCGCTTCTTCCCGTGCTTCAGGCAGTGCCGCAGTGCAAAATGCAGCAGCGCAAGCGTCTTCCCGGTCCCGGTGGGGGCAGTCAGCGTAAACAGTCCCTCCGGCTCATCGCCCATTTTCCCGCACTGCTCAAAAACCTGATCGCGATAGGCGTTCAGGGTCGGGTCCGCCGTGGAATTGCGCCTGATGTCGTCCCGGAACGCATACAGCTTTTCCAAAAGCGCCCGAGGCTCAAAGCAGCGGTCCTCGGCACGCTCCGCGTATGTGTCGTCTTCGTTTGCCGCAGAGGCCGTATAGTCCGCGTCCACCAGACAGGAGAACAGCATTCTGGTATACAGCATGGATTCCAACTCGGCGGCGGGAGGAGCGGGGAGCGCAGGCCAACGGTGCGTCGGGAAGTCCTTCCGAAACGCCGCATTTGCTTCTTTAAGCCCGTCGAGGCTATTGATGGACGGGTCTTTTCCCGCGTTCCCGCAGGCGGTCTTGTTTGCATCCACAATGGCGTGAAGCTCGCTTTTGATCGCGCCGTAAGCTGTAAGGCCGTCGTGGTGTCCGTTGACCGCCTCCACCAGCGGCCGACAGCCGTTTGCACCCCGATAGCAGCCTTCCAAATAGCACGCTCCGCTTATGGCGTGGTCGACACCCGTCCGCGTGCTCTTGAGCACGTCCTGAAACGCTTTGGTATATTTCCCGAAGTCATGTACCTGACCCGCCAGCTCGGCGGCGGCGCTCAGCTCCATGGGTGCGCCGTATTCGTTCGCGAGGGCGGCAACCTTTTGTAGATGTTCTTTTACGGTTTCCTGATGTCCCTGTGCATTCGGGGACTTTGCATAGTATTCCATGGCTTCCTCCCTGCGGCTCTTCCGCCGCTTTGCCCGCCGTTCGGCGGCTGCGGCTTCATTAGATTTCAGTATGGGACGGCAAAACGGCCGACGCACGCCGTCGTAAGGATTCGACAAAGACGATCGGTACGTCAGCCGCGAAATTTGACGTTTTCCCTAGGGAATCTCTGAATAAATCGCCTGCGGCTGTCGTCGGATCTTTTTCGTCGGCTTTTCGGTTTGGAAAGCTTGAAATACACAAAGTATTCCTGCGCTTTTCAAATCTCAACCCGCCAAAAAATCTCTCGACGTCCGCTCTTGTCGATTTAATCAGAGCTTCCCTAGTTACAGAATATCAAGCATTGATATCGCTGTCAACTTATGATTTATTATTCTTGACAGAAAAAAAGAGGGACGGGCCGCGCATGAACAGCGCGGCCCGCCCCTATATTTAAGGTATCAGATGCCCCCTGCGGCGCAGTTCTTCGGCGATCGCCTTGATATTGTCGAAGCTTTGCGCAAAAACGGCATGTCCGCCTCTGATCTGCGGATGTCGGAAGGAGAGAACGGGGACGCCCTTCCCCGTGCGCAGGGTGCAGAGGAAGTAATTGTGCTTTCGTATGGGCGGCTGCCATTGCGACACCTGCTCGGGGAACACATAACGGTACAGGATATCCGCGTTTTTGCCGTCGCCGCGGCCGCAGCACACGACAAGGTCCGGCTGATAAAGCTCAATCTGGCGATTGAGAAACACCGCGTCACGCTTTCCGTATTCGAGAATTTCCCGGTCGTTTGCCTCGGCACCGCCGCCCGTTTTTTTGATATTCAGGGCGGCGGTCGTCCTCAGGCAGGCCGTTTTATCCGCCTTTGTAACGGCCCTCGGATATGTCCCGCCGACACGGATCGCCTGCGTCCACCGAACAATATTGTTCCATGTTTTCCAATAGGTCGGACTCGTCTCGGAGAGCAGATATTCGCACAGATCGCAGTCGCCGTCCGGCCAGTCCGCCTCCTTCAGCACATATAGAATTTTAACGGCCTGCCTGTTCCAAATCTCTTCGTCGAACAGACCGTCCTTCATAAATGTCGGATATCCGCGCTCCGCCCGCCACTGTTCAAACAGCGCTTGTTCCTGTTCCTTTATCATATACGACCTCTTTATGCGGCTTTTTGCGGAGACGGCGCAGCGTGCTTTCGCACGATGCGAGTGTGCGTAGCACACGGGATTCTTGATTAAATCTTTTAATCAAGAATCAGTATCAGAGACTTCCTGATCTATGGGATGTCAGCCTTTCCCGCCGGTCTTCGTGCGCCAGATGAAGGTGACGATTTGCGCACGGGTGCAGCCGTCGTCAGGGCTGAAGGTGGTGTCGCTCGTTCCCTTCGTGATGCTTTCTGCAGCGGCCCACAGGACCGCTTCCGCGTAGTAGGCCGTCAGGTCCACATCGGTAAAGGGATTGTCCGAATCGGATCTCGGAGTGTGCTCCGCACGCCACAGGAAGGTCACGATGTGGGCGCGGGAACAGGCCATATCGGGGCTGAAGGTCGTCGCCGAGGTGCCGAGGGTGATGCCGTTTTCCGAAGCCCAGAGGACGGCATCATAGTAGTAGCTGCCGACGGGGACGTCGGTAAAGGGCGTCGTCGTGCTCTTCGGGGCGGGACGGCCCGCCGCGCGCCACAGGAATGTGACCGCCTGCGCTCTGGTGCAGAAGGCGTCCGGGGAGAAGTGGGTTGCGTCGGTGCCGTTCGTGATGCCCTCCCCGGCGGCCCAGATGACCGCGTCCTCATAGTAGCTGTCTTCTACGACGTCCACGAAGCCGCCCGTGGCGGGGATCGCCTCGGTCTGCTTGTAGGCGCAGACGGTGCAGACGTGTTCCCTTTCACCCTTTTCCCCGGCGGTCGGCGCGTGAATGATCTCCCAATCGCCGTAGGTGTGCGCCGTCTCCGCGACCGCCACCTTGCCGCAGAGCGAATACTTCTGCGTATGTGTTGTTTCGGTGCTTACCCATTCCGGCGCACAGCCTACCGCATGGTGCTCTGCGTCAAGTTCGCCGTAGGCGGATTTGCAGTCATCGCAGACGGCCTGCGCCGTGCAAGTCGCCGTGCCGCCGTGGCAGTTCTCGGTTTCCGTGTGGCTCTCGTCGCGGGAGCAGACATGGGTATGCGTGCCGTCACCGTTCGAGGTCCATGCGCCGTAGTCGTGACCAAGTACGTCGCCGGATTCAAACATTGCCTCGTCGGCAGTGCCCTTGGAGGTCAGGCCGCAGACCGCGCAGGACTTGTAGTAGACCGCCTTTTCGGTACAGGTCGCGGCGGTTTTCAGATACTGTTCTTCGGCGGTTTCTGCCGTGAAGCTGTGCGCCGCCAATTCGCCGTAGGCGGTTTTGCAGTCGTCGCAGACAGCCTGCGCCGTGCAGGTCGCCGTGCCGCCGTGGCAGTTCTCGGTTTCCGTGTGGCTCTCGTCGCGGGAGCAGACGCGGGTGTGCGTGCCGTCACCGTTCGAGGTCCAGTCGCCGTAGTCGTGACCAAGTACGTCGCCGGATTCAAACATTGCCTCGTCGGCAGTGTCCTTAGAACTCAGGCCGCAGGCTGCGCAGGACTTGTAGTAGACCGCTTTTTCCGTACAGGTCGCCGCGGATTTCAGATACGTTTCTTCGGCGGTTTCTGCCGTGAAGCTGTGCGCCGCCAATTCGCCGTAGGCGGTCTTGCAGTCATCGCAGACGGCCTGCGCCGTGCAAGTCGCCGTGCCGCCGTGGCAGTTCTCGGTTTCCGTGTGGCTCTCGTCGCGGGAGCAGACGCGGGTGTGCGTGCCGTCACCGTTCGAGGTCCAGTCGCCGTAGTCGTGACCAAGTACGTCGCCGGATTCAAACATTGCCTCGTCGGCAGTGTCCTTAGAACTCAGGCCGCAGGCTGCGCAGGACTTGTAGTAGACCGCTTTTTCCGTACAGGTCGCCGCGGATTTCAGATACGTTTCTTCGGCGGTTTCTGCCGTGAAGCTGTGCGCCGCCAATTCGCCGTAGGCGGTTTTGCAGTCGTCGCAAATTGCCTGCGCCGTGCAGGTCGCCGTGCCGCCGTGGCAGTTCTCGGTTTCCGTGTGGCTCTCGTCGCGGGAGCAGACGCGGGTGTGCGTGCCGTTGCCGTTCGAGGTCCATGCGCCGTAGTCGTGGCCCAGCGGCTCGCCATTCTCGAAGGTACCTGTTCCCTGCGCGTTGCAGGTGGAGCAGGACTGATAGTACACCGCCGGGCTGGTGCAGGTCGCGGCGGACTTCAGTCGGAACTCGTTCAATTGATTGACGAAATGGTGCGGGCCAAGCTCACCATACGAATGGAAACAGACCTCGCAGAGCGCCGGGGCCATGCAGTCCGCCGTGCCGCCCTGATGCGCGCCGCGATCGACCTCCAAATGGCAGCAGGTGTAGAATCTCCAGTGGCTGTCTGCATCGGTCTGCCATTCGCCCGGCTCTTCGGCGTGGTTATTCGGGTCCCTTTCTCCGTCTTCAAAGGTCGCTTCGCCGGCCGTTCCCTTGGAGGACTCCATACAGATCTTGCAGGATTTGTAATAGGTCGCCGGGGAAAGGCAGTTTGCTCCCTTGCACAGACGAGCCGTGATCGCAATTTCCCCCGTGAAGTCGTGTTCTGTGATCTGCTTGCCGCAGGTGTCGCAGAGGTGGTCATTGTCCTGATCGGAGTGGTTGAAAACATCCGTTTCCGCGCCGCAGACAGTGCAGACGTGCCGATGATCGTATCGGTCGATCGTCCAGCCGTCATAGGTGCAGTAGTCAAATTCAATATGGGTGGCATCGTTGGCGCAGACGCGCTTGTGCATTCCTTCCTCTTCGTCGGGCGTCCAGTTACCCCAGTCGTGGCCGAGCACGTCGCCGGATGCAAAGGTCGCCTCGTCGGCAGTGCCCTTGGAGCTTGCTCCGCAGGCGGCGCAGGATTTGTAATACACCGCCCTCTCGGTGCAGGTCGCGGCGGTTTTCAGATATGCTTCCTCGGCGGTTTCCACCGTGAAGCTGTGCGCCTTCAGCGCACCGTAGGACTGACCGCAGTGGTCGCACACGGCCTGCTCCGTGCAGGTCGCCGTGCCGCCGGAGTGCTCGCGGAGAGTGATGCTCTTGGAAACGCTGAACCGATAGCCCTCCGCTGTCGTGGCAGAGACGATAAAGCGGAAGCCGGTTTCTCCCGCTATGTAGGAAGCGGCAGGGATCGTCCCCGTGCAGAGGCCGTCGACCGGGGCGATGGGTTCGCCGTCGCCCGAGAAGGTGAACTCATAGCTGTAGGCGGGATCCGTGCAGCCCTCCGGCAGAAGGAAGGAGAACTCGAAATCCTGCGTGCGGCAGACGGCGCCCGGGCAGGTGACGGTCAACGTGGGGATGTCCTTCCGCTCGACCTTATTGCCGCAGAACTCGCATTCGCCCCAATACTGGCCGTTCTCCGTCTGCCATTTGTAGGAATGGGACGCATGGACGGTCACGGTAAGCGTCGTGGCGTTGCCCGCCTTGTCCGTGGCAACGACGGTCTGCGGGGTTCTCGCGTCGGCGAGGGTGATCTGACCCTGTTCGTTGGGGGTCACGGCCACGCCGTTGACGGTCACGGTGTCCAGATACAGGTCGGTCACGGTAAGGGTTTTGTCGCCCTCGCCGCAGAAAACGTCGCCGTTCTTCGCGCCGGTGATCGTCGGAGCGGTCTTGTCGATGATGATTTTCTCCGTGCATACAACGCCATAGCGAGCAAGGAGCTTTGTCCCCAACTGTGCATAGATCACATAGGGCTTTCCCTCCTCCAGATTCAGAGATGCCGTATTGAAGGCGCCGGTATAAGTAAAGTGATCGTGTCCGCGGCTGAAAAGGACATCATCCGCAGCTAAGCCATTCGAGTAGAACTGATCGCCGACGGCGTACTCAAAATACGACAGTTCCTCCGGATGGGCGGTATTGATCTGTACGATCTGATCTTCGTTGAAGAAGTGTTCCGTACCTTCGGAGCGGAAGCCGGTCCACTGGGAATCGCCCACGGAAATGGTGCTGTAATCAATGAAAACGCCGCTCCAAAAAGCAACGAAGGTAAGGCTGTCCTCGCCGCCCGTGGCAAATGTGCCGTAGGTATCTCCGCCCATGACTCTCTTATTGCCGATCAGCAGTGCTTGCAGCCTTTCATCATTTTCTCTTGTCGGCCTTGGCGTCAGGAGATTCCAAATTTCATCCGTCCACTTGACGTTTTCGTAGTCCATGACCTTGGAGCCGTCCTGGTTGACGATACGGACGGTATAGTCGCTGCGCTCCTCCCAGACGGGGTAGAGCGTAAGCGCCTCGTTTTGCTCATAAATCGCGTTCAGGGAATAGTCCCTCTCGCCGCCGTCGTGCTTCGACCAGCCGACCTGCGTATAGCCGAGGCGGGTAAAGAGCGCGCCCTCCAGCTCCAGATAGCGGTCATGCTCCTTGTTCGCCGTCTTGCTGTCGCCTGTGCCGTTCGCGCCGGGGGCATAGGTCACGGTATAGGTCTTATTTTGCAATTGGAGCTGCTGCGCGGCGTTATAGCCGATGCTGTAGCCCGCGCTGTCCGGGGTAAAGCGGCCGGCGTAATCCGTGCCGTTGGCCTCGGCGAACACCACGGGAACCGCCGTGTCCTCCGTGGTGAGACCGATTTTCGCGCTGCTGCCCAAATTATCCAGCGTGACGGTTTTTCCGGTGGCGAGATAGAGGTTCGCGCCGGTGTTGCCGGTGATCTTCACGTCGCCGGTAAGGGTCAGGGAGCCTGCGCTCAGCGCGACCGCGCCCTTGCCGCCGGAGTTGCCGGTAATCCGGCCGGTGCCGAGGTTGGCGGTCGAGCCGTCCCGCGTCAGCGAGATCGCGCCGCCCTTGTTGTTCTTGATTTCGACGGGAATGGCGCTGCTCTGCTGCGCCATGGTCACTCTGCCGTAGGCCGCGTCGATGCCCGCGCCGGTATTTTCCGAGATCGTGCCGCCGTAGAGGTTGACATTGGTATAATAGTCGCTTGTCGCGATGGAGGGCATGGGCCAGTGGGTGGCCGCAATACCCGCGCCGGTATTGCCGGTGATCGTGCCGCCGTAGAGGTTGATGGTATCATCTGAACGGGTGATGGTGGACATCACGCCGTTCCGCTCGTTGCCGGAGATGATGCCGTCGTACATGTTGAAGGTTCCCCTGTTAATTACACCGGGGCCGTATTTGGTGTTGCGGATGTTGCTGATGACCGGGCGATCCGTGGGATAGTCGGAGCTTTTTTGATAGTAGCAGCCGCCGTACATATTGAAGGTGCCGCAGTTATAAACGCCGCAAACCGGGTCGTTGTAAACATCGCGGATGCCGTCCGTTTCCGAGCTGGTCATGCAGATGCTCACGCCGTAAAGATCAAAGGTGGCAGCTTCTGCAACAGAAACAGCAGCGCAGCTGTCGCCGGTGATGAGGCCGCGGTCGCCGGAGAACTGGCAATCCGTAAATACCAGACGCGCGTTATTCATCACAAGGAAAGCGCTTTGTGCATCCGGCACATTGCAGGTAAGAGTATGACCATGCAAACAGATCACAAACGTGCAGCCCTCCCAAACATAGATTCGTTTCGTTAGGGTGACATCATTGGCAAGGTAATAGTAGAACGTTTTTCCCTGGTTGTTCGCTGCCTTACGGTGGATCTCCATAAGGTCCGCTTCCGATTGGATCACGTTCATTTTTGAAATGTCGTTGCCGGAGGTGTTTTCCTTCCCGTCCTTGGTGAAGTAGACCCCTTCATAGGTCGTGTGTCCGTTCATGGCTTTATGATTGCTGATTCCTCCTCCGCAGACGCAATGCGCGGACGGATGCGGCCAATCAAGGCGAACCGCGCTTGCCGTGAGCGGGAACAGCTGCGCGAGCAGGCAGATCGTCAGCAAAATGGCGAACAGTCGTTTTTTCATGTTGTTTCCTCCGTTTCTGGGTTCATGGCTTCTTCTACTTCCTGTAGTGAAAACTCATAGTGCATGGCAAGCGCTTGGAACAGGGTATGCATCACGCGCTCGGCAATCGAGCGGATGTCCAGCCGCTCGACGAAGCGAACCGTCTGATCCAGCTCTTCCTCCGGCACGTGATACGCCCGCAGGCTCATGGTCAAAAACAGCCGCAGCTTCTTCTCCAGCGTCAGCGACGCATCGCACGGGTGCGCCATGTAGCCGCGCATGATGCTGGCCGAGCCGATTTCCAGCTCATAAAAATCCCGCGGCGTCAGCTCCGGCTGGTACGGGCCGAAAATCTGATACAGCTCCTTCGCCGTTTCGCGGAAAATGTATTCGGACGCCTCCTTCTGGGTGTAGGCCTCGATGTAAATTTCCCGCAGGTTTTCGTTCAGCTCCGTCAGCGTGATCTGGATCGCCGTTTCGACCGCGTAGACATAGACCGGCGGCAGCTGCTGCCCCGCCGCGCCGCGCGCCGCCGTGAACTGATTGGAGAACATAAATTCCGTCAGCTCCGTCAGCACGCCGTCCTTCGCACGGAAAATATTCTGAAACGAGCTGTAAGAGACCTCGGCCTTTTCGACGATCTCGGCCAGCGTGGTCCTGCTGTAGCCCTTTTCCAGAAAGAGCTTCACGCAGACGGTCAGGATCCGCTTTTTCGCGGGCAGACTTGCAGTCGTCAGTGCAATAACCGTCCCCTCCTTTGTCGGACTTTGGTGTATACACCAAAATTATACCATAGAGAACCGCAGAGCGCAATAGCAGATCGGACATTTGTTATTGAGATCATTTCAAATCATGCGAATAAACCGCAGGAAAAACGCGGAAAATAAAAAGAAAACGAAGTGCCGCGAATTGAGTCGGCACTTCGGGCAAGGAAAAGTCGGCAGACCATTCACCGGCCCGCGCATCGGAGAAACTCGTTATAAACGCCTGATAAACGAAATAAACCGATTTTAAAACGAGTAACTAAAAAATTATAACGAGTTTACGGTTGACAAAAACGAAATAACGGATATAATAGACCTAGGGAAGGGGGAAGATGAATATGCGATTTGATAAGGGGAAAAAGAACGCGATCATGCAGTATCTTCTGGAGAAGATAGACGAAGAAACCCCGAATGTTGCAAAAACCGTCAGTACGACCCTTGGGATCAACCAAAACACCGTACACACCTATATCAATGAGCTTCTGGCGCAAAAAGTAATCGAGCGGCAGAAGCGCGGCCTTTACCGGCTGACAGAAGAAACATTTTCGTACACGCTTTCCAGAGCGCGCGGCGAGATCAGTGACGAGCAGGCGATCTACGAGAGTTGCCTCAGCGAGCATCTCAGAGAGCTGCCCCGAAATGTTCGGGAAATCTGGGAGTACATTCTCGGAGAGATGATCAACAATGTGATTGATCATTCGGGTGCGGAAAACCTGTGGATTCAGGTGATTCAGACGGCTTTGTCCACCAAGGTGATGATCGTGGATAACGGCGTCGGCATCTTCGCAAAGATCAGAGATCATTTTGGAATGAGATCATTAGATGAGGCAATTTGTGAGCTTTTCAAGGGAAAGCTCACGACCGATCCGGAGAATCATTCCGGCGAGGGGATCTTTTTCAGCTCCAGATTGGCCGACTATTTTGTAATTCTCTCCGATAAAAAGATATTCACGATCAACAAATACAATAACGACGCTTTACTGAATATCTCGGGAGCGGAAAAGGGAACACTGATCCTCATTGAGCTTTCAAATGCTTCTAATAAAACGGCGGCAGGAATATTCGACCAGTATGCTCAGGTGGACGGGGGCTTCCAAACGACAATGATCCCGCTTAAAAACATGTTTGATTCCGCGCCGGTCTCACGTTCGCAGGCAAAGCGTGTTTGTCAGCGGCTGGATAGGTTCAAGGAAGTCGTTCTGGATTTTGACGGTTTGGATTGGATGGGGCAGGGCTTTGCCCACCAGCTTTTTGTTGTTTTTCAGGGCCAACACCCGGGGATCGCGTTAAAGCCCATTCACATGAGCAAAAGCGTGGAACAGATGTATCTGCACGTCGTCGGGCGGAGCTACACGGAGGCGTAACGGCTCGGGCCGCACCAGCGGCCGGCAGAAACAGTTAACCGATCATCGCCTGCTTTTCCGGCCTGCTTTGGCAGAAAGTGCCGCTGTATAATCTCTCTAATTCAGCAAACAATACCCATGCACAAGACTTGCAGAAAAGGGAGAATTTTGATATGAAAGCTACTGGTATCGTTCGGCGCATCGACGACCTCGGGCGTGTCGTTATCCCGAAGGAGATCCGCCGCACCCTCCGTATCCGCGAGGGCGACCCGTTGGAGATCTATACGGAGAAGGACGGCGAGGTGATCTTCAAAAAGTATTCGCCGATGGGGGAGCTGCAGGATTTCGCGTCGCAGATCTGCGAATCGATCGGGAAAAACACCGGTCACATTGCGGCCGTCGCCGACCGCGACACGATCATTGCCGTTGCGGGCGCGCCGAAGCGCGAGCTGCTGGAAAAGCGAAACTCTGCGGAGCTTGAGCAGATCATGGAGCAGCGAAAGAGCTATCGGTATCGCTCCGGCGACGCGCGTCTGCGTCCTGCGGAGGCGGTGGAGCGGTATCATCTCGGCGTAGCCGCGCCGATCATTGCCGAGGGCGACCTGATGGGCTGCGTGATGCTGCTGATGAACGAAAACGATGCGGCTCCCGACGAATCGGAGCAAAAGCTTGCGCAGACGGTGGCGGGCTTCCTCGGGCGGCAGATGGAAAGCTGATATCGCGGACGTTCCGCCGAGGCCGGTGCTTCGGGACGTGTCTGCATGTCACGGCCCCGTATGCCGCCCGGCGGCGAAAAAAAGAAACACCCCCTTGGCGCGGGCCGAAGGCACCGCGCCAAGGGGGTTTTACATGCTTCGGGCAGAGGCCCGGGGAAAATGCGGCCGCCGCATGAGAGGGCCTTTACGCAGACGCTGCATGAGAGGCCGCTTGTGTAAACGCCGCACGAGAGGCCGCTTGCACAAACGCCGCATGAGCGGGCCTTCGTGTTGGTGTTTCATGAGAGAACTTTTGAAGCCCATATAACATACCGCATTACCGACGTCAACCTACCGGGAAACTCGGCAATTTCTGCGCCGCACGGGATCGGATCGTGTATAACGGATGGATATTTTGGCGCCTTTGAGTATTTATTCACAAAATAACCGCTTTAAACCGTTAAATTTTGTGTAAAAATCAGGGAATAACCACTGGACATTTTTGAAAAGTGCTGGTAAAATAGCTACAAGTATATACCTTATACTTTCCGAGGCTGATTCGGATAGGCCCCGGGAGCGCATTTCCATCCAAAAAAATATGAATGAAAAGGAGACGAACCAATGAAAAAGTTCAAGAGTGTAATCGCACTCGCACTGGCTCTGGTCATGGTACTCGGCTGCGTCGGCACCGCCTTCGCATCGAACAAGACCGCTGCCGATGAACTCAAGGGCGTCGAGAAGGGCAATTCCGCTGCCTCCGTCAAGGAGCTGCCGAAGGGCTTCAAGAGCGCCGAGTTCAAGGAATCCAACGCGTACCAGTACGCAGACGACGAGATCGTCCGTGCGATCGTCGTACTGAAAAACGCGCCTGAGGTCGATGCTTCCGGCGAATCGGCCACAGCTTACCGCAGAAAGCTGACCAATGAGCATCAGGCGGTCCGCAAGGCCATGAGCGGCATCAGCTACGAGGTGGCTTACGAATTTACCACGCTGCTCAACGGCTTCAGCTGCGACGTCGCTTACGGCGATCTGGATAAGATCGCTGCGATCCCGAGCGTCGACGCGGTCTACATCGCGAACCACTATGCCGAGCCTGAGATGCAGAAGTCCGTCAGAGAAACCAAGATGGCCTCCTCCAACGCCGTCTTCACGGGCATCGACGATGTTCTTGAGAATATCGGCGCAGACGGCAGCGGCATGGTCATCGCCGTGCTCGACACCGGCCTGAACTACACGCATGAGGCGTTTGCCGATGCGGACGGCAACTGCGCAAAGTACGGCCGCATGACGGCTGACGACGCAGCGCTGGCAGTGGCTCCCGGCGTTTACATCAACGCAAAGGTCCCGTTTGCTTACGACTACGCCGAGAAGGACACCGACGTCACCGACCACAACGGCCACGGCACGCACGTTTCCGGTATCGCGGCGGGCTGCACCTATGACGCGGAAAACGATGAATACACCTTCCTCGGCTCCGCATCCGGCGCGCAGATCGTCTCCATGAAGATCTTCAAGGACGAGGGCGGCGGCACGACCGACGACATCTACTTCTACGCTCTGGAAGACGCTTACCGTCTCGGCGTGGACACCATCAATATGTCCATCGGCGCGCAGAACGGCTTCACCTATGACGCTTCTCTTGAGACCGAGGTCTTCGGCAACATCTATAAGCGCCTCGAGGCTGCCGGCATCGTGACCTGCGTAGCAGGCGGCAACGAATACTCCATGGCGAAAAATTCCTCTGCACAGTACATCGGTCCGGAATATCAGGACTACGGCACCATCGCTTCCCCGGCCTCCTATGAAGGCAACCTCTCCGTCGCTTCCATTGAGAACTACCTCTATCCGTCCTACGTCATCAGCGTAAACGGCAAGAACTTCAAGTACAGCGACACCTGCAAGGACGACAAGGCATGGCTGTCCGTCTTCGGCGATAAGGATGCGGCGGAATATGTCGTCGTTCCCGACAGCACCAAGACCAACCAGAATTCCGACCTCAGCCTCGGCAATCCTGCCGACTTCACCGCCGAGGGCGTGGACGTCAAGGGCAAGATCGCCATTGTGCAGCGCGGCTCCCTCAGCTTCGAGGAAAAGGTCGAAAACGCCGCGAAGGCGGGCGCGATCGGCTGCATCGTCGTCAATAACGAAGCCGGCCTGATCAACATGTCCATCGAGACCTTCGAGATCCCCGCGATCTGCACCGAGCAGAGCGCGATCGACGCGTTCAAGGCTGCCGATCCCGCAGTCGTCAGCACGCCGACCGCGAAGGAATACGTTCAGAACGACAACGCGTTCCTGATGAGCGACTTCTCCAACTGGGGCACCAGCCCGATGCTGACGATCGATCCGACCGTCACCTCCGTCGGCGGCATGGTCTACTCCTCCGTCCAGACCGGCGACCATGACTACGAGGTCTATTCCGGCACCTCCATGGCTTCCCCGAACTTCGCGGGCACCATCACCACCGTTCTGCAGTACCTCTCGGTACTCGGCGCAAAGACGGAGAACGGCGGAGAGAGCTGGTCCGAGTTGACCAAGGCCGAGCGCGTCGAGCGCGCAAAGGCGCTGCTGGAGAGCACCGCGATCGTCCTCCCTGACAAAGACGGCTATCCCTACTCCGTGCGTAAGCAGGGCGCGGGCCTTGCCAACGCCTATAACGCGCTGGGCACCTACAGCGAGTCCGGCTTTATCATCGACCCGATCAAGGAGCTTGGCGACGACGCCTCCAAGACCGGCCATTACACCTTTAATGTTACCCTTGTGAACGAGGGCGAGTATGCCGCAAACTATCTGCCCGATATCACCCTGCTGTACGACTATGTTTACAATTACTTTGAGAACAAGCCGGAGGAGGAGCCGCTCTACATGAACTCCCTGACCTCCGACGTGATCGACAGCGAAGATATCACCGCGAGCTTCAGCGTTGACGGCAAGGCTGTCGACATCATCCCCGTCGATGTCGGCGAGTCCGTCACCGTAACCGTTGACATTCAGCTCAGCGACGCGATCAAGGCACAGTTCGACGGCACCTTCCCGAACGGCAACTATGTCGAGGGCTTCGTGTTCTTTGACGACATCGAGCTGACCGACGACGGCGAGATCGTCTATTACGACGACGGCGACAACGCTTATCTCTACGACGAGAACGGCGCTTATCTGGTCTCCTACAACTTCTCTACCGGCGAGTACGAGGCAGTCCTCGGCGACGACGGCGAGAAGAGCTATTGCGAGGACGAGAGCGCGCTCGCAATGAACGTTTACGCTTCCGTCCATGCGACCGTGCTTGCCTTCTACGGCGACTGGACGCAGGGCGACGTCCTTGAGAGCGTCGACTTTGCCGACTTCATCGAGGCCAACAACTTTGTCAACACCACGGTCGTCGACGCGGACGGCAATACCTATGCCGACAACGGCTACACCGCAGCCGACGCCATGGACACCTTCTACACCAACCCCAACTGGGCCTACACCGCAGTGTTCGACACCGCCGACCAGCTGCAGAAGCCGCGCTACTACCTCGGCGACAACCTGCTTGACTATGCGGATTACTACGCGGTGCACAACGGCTTCTCCACCACCGAGACCGATGCGGACGGCATCTACGCCAACGGCGTTTATATTGCCCCGTATCAGCTCCGTAACTGCAAGAGCCTGAAGATGACCGTTACCGACGCGAAGACCGGCGAGGTCTACTACGTTGACGATACGCCGTATCTGCCCAAGGCAGCTTACGACGAGGACGAGGGCGCATGGCAGAACTATGGTGCCTTCTACTGGACCGGCAAGGATGCCGATGGCAACTTCGTTCCCTCCGGCACGGTCGCGAACATCACCTTTGACGCGGTCCTGCCCTATAAGGACACCGAGGTCAAGAACGTTTGGAGCTTCTCCGTCGAGGTCGACTACACGGCTCCTGTGCTTGAGTCCGCTGTTTACGACGCCGAGGCGAAGACCCTGACCGTCACCGCAAAGGACGAAAGCTATCTGGCAGCAATCTATCTGTACGCTGAGGATCTGGGTGAGGACGCAATCGCTGCTACCGAGGTCTTCTCCTCCGACAAGGCGGGCGAATCCTTCACCGCGACCTTCGACGTTACCGACCTCCTCAAGGCAGGCCTTACGAGCGTTGACGTCACGCTGCTGGACTACGCGACCAACGAGACCGGCAAGACCGTCAACCTCTTCGAGACCGGCAAGGACGCGAAGATCACCTACGTTACCCCGAAGGGCAGCAAGGAAGTTGCCGTTAAGACCGGCGACACCTACACCATCGAGGACTGCACCGAGAAGTATGACAACACGCAGTTCGTCCTCTGGGTCGACAAGGAAGTTGAAGACGCAGACGACGACACCATCTTCGACGCCGTTACCGCGATGTACTCCGCGGGCGACGAGATCACCGTTGACGGCGACCTGACGCTCTATGCGCTGTACGCTTACGGCGAGGAAAAGCAGCTCGAGGTCCCCAACTACTACTATGATGTCGCTCTGGACTACAGCGGCGACTGGGCGATCTGCGGCCTGAACTACGCAGACGGCGACTATGACTCCGACCATCCGCTCGTTCTCGACGAGGAAGGCAACACCAAGAGCGTCATTGACGATCTCGGCGGCACGGTCGGCGATCGGTACGTCGAGTTCTACTCCGACGAGACCGGCATCCGTTACACCTTTGAAAAGGATGCAAACGGCGCTTACACCATTAAGAACTTCAAGACCGGCAAGTACATGGCTGTTGTTGACGGCGCTCTGGCATTTGTTGACGAGGCTGCCGACAATGCCAAGTGGGAAGTGATCTCCGATCTGGAGGCCAACGGCGCGGTGATCCGCAGTGCGCAGAACGCAAAGTGGGTCCTTGTCTACAACGACGACGACGGCGAGTTCCAGCTCGTGGATAACACCGTGGCGATCGGTTCCTTCCTCGGACTCGGCATCTACCCGGCCGATTACTACCTCAACTGGCTCTATCGCTATGCCGACACCGAGCTTGATGTTGCGGGCTACACCACCAACGTCAAGTACGAGTGCAAGCATGAGAAGACCGAGATCAGAAATGCCAAGGAGCCGACCTACAGCGAAGACGGCTACACCGGCGACACCTACTGCACGATCTGCAATGAGCTGGTAAAGAAGGGCGAGGTCATCCCCGCGACCGGCTATCCCACCTGCTACTACAAGAGCTTCAAGGACTGCGAAGCCGAATGGTACCACGAAGCGGTCGACTATGTCGTTTCCAACGGCTACATGGTCGGTCTGACCGACGACACCTTCGCACCCAACGGCCAGATGACCCGTGCAATGGTGGTCACCGTTCTGTACCGTATGGCGGGTTCCCCGAAGGTCACCGGCCCGTCCAGCTTCACGGATGTTCCGGAAGGCCAGTGGTATTCCGACGCGATCGCATGGGCGCAGGATAACGGCGTGGTCCTCGGCGTGCTTGCCGACAAGTTCGCACCGAACGACTATGTGACCCGTGAGCAGATCGCAACGATCCTGTGGCGCTATGAAAACAGCCCCGCAGCCGAGGCGAAGCTCGACAGCTTCAAGGATGCCGACAAGATCTCCGATTATGCGAAGGAAGCAATGGCTTGGGCCGTTTCCGAGGGCATCTTCAACGGCGACAACGGCAACCTGAAGCCCACCGATAACGCGACCCGTGCAGAATTTGCCTGCATCGTGATGCGCTATCTCGGCGGCTCCTATGTCTGCGGTTCGACCGCTGCTCCCGCCGCTGAGAACTGAGACAAAACGTAAATCGCACCCCGGAGCCTAAACAGTTCCGAACAAGAGGGGGAGAGGCCGTGCGGCCTCTCCCCTTTGCCTATAAAAAGACCTTCTGCCGGATGGGTTCCGTCGACAGAAGGTCTTTTCGTTATGCTTATAAAGCCGTGAACGGTCAGTCGTTTCGCGCCAGCTCACGCACGGACTGAACGGCGGTGTCCACCTCGTCCTCCGTATTGAACGCGGAGAAGCTGAAGCGCACCGCGCCCTGTTCCGCTGTGCCCAGCGCCGCATGGAGGCGCGGGGCGCAGTGTGCACCGGGCCGCGTGGCGATGCCGTAGTCGGTATACAGCGCATCCGATACCTCGGCGGAGTCGTAATCGCGGAGATTCAGCGCCACGATCGCCGCCCGCTGCGGCGCGGTGAAGTCGCCGTAGACGGTCACGCCGTCAATATGCCGCACGCCCTCATAGAACCGCCGCATCAGGGCCTGCTCCTTTTGCGCAACGGTCTCCACGCCCACGGAGAGCAGATAGTCCGCCGCCGCGTCCAGCCCGGCGATGCCGTGGCTGTTCAGCGTACCGGCTTCCAGCCGGGTCGGGTAGTCGCGCGGCTGCTCCCGCTCAAAGGACCGGACGCCGCTGCCGCCGCGCAGCAGCGGACGGATGTCTACGCCGGGACGGATGCAAAGACCGCCGGTCCCCTGCGGCCCCATAAGGCCCTTGTGCCCGGTGAAGCACAGCACGTCGATGCCCAGCGCCGTCATGTCGATGGGCACGGTTCCTGCCGTCTGAGAAGCGTCCGCGATCAGCAGTGCGCCGTGGGCGTGCGCGATCTCCGCGATCCGCGCCATGTCCGTCATGTCTCCCGTCAGATTGGAGGCGTGCGTGCAGACCACGGCCTTTGTGTTCGGACGGAACAGGGGCGCAAAGTCCTCGTATCGGATGCGGCCCTGTCGGTCCGCCCGCACGAAATCCAGCCCCATGCCCTGCGCCTCCAGCGCGTACAGCGGCCGAAGCACGGAGTTGTGCTCCCAGTCGGTGGAAACGGCGTGGTCATCGGGGGACAGCAGCCCCTGAACGGCGATATTCAGCGCCATGGTCGAGTTGGCGGTAAACACCACATGATCGGGGCGCGGACAGCCGAACAGCCGCGCAAGCTTTTGCCGCGTCTCGAAGATCGTGCGCGATGCCTGCATGGACGCACCGTGCGCGCCTCGGGCGGCGTTGCCCGCCGTCAGGATCGCCTCCGCTACCGCCTCGGCCACGCGGGGCGGCTTTTGCAGGGTGGTAGCCGCGTTATCAAGATAGATGAGCTTTTTCATCAGTACATTTCCAATACATAGCAGCCGCCGTAGGCGATATCCGCCGCATCCAGCGCGGCGCACAGCGGCTCGCGTTCCTCAGGCAGCGCCTTCCACGCCAGACCGCAGCCCGCCGAAATTCGGGAGGGAATGGGGATCATCCGCCCCGGCAGACCGTCGCGGCGGAACAGCTCCTCCGCCGCCATTGCCTGTGCCGTGGTGTCGAAGGTGACGACCAGCGCCGGAGCCTTCTGCCGCATCAGGGACGAATGATCTTCGTGGCCTGAAGCTGCTTTTCCACGATGACATACATGTTGGTCACGCCGCCGACTTGCAGCTTCTCCGTCAGACCGTAGTGGTTCAGGCAGGTGCCGCAGGTGAGAATTTCAACGCCCTGCTCCGCCAGCTTTTGCAGATCCTCCAGCGACGCAGATCCTTCACAGGTGACGAATGCGCCGCCGTTGTAGAACAGAACGGTCTTGGGCAGCGTTTCCTGCTGCGTCAGGGCGAACAGGAAGCCCTTTAACAGGATTTTGCCGAGCGCCTCGTCGCCCTCGCCCATGTGGTCGGCGGACACGACCACCACGGTATTGTCTGCGGCGGCGGGAGCGGCGCAGATGCCGTCGGCCGTTTCCGGAAGCTCCGCGCCCTCGCCGACGGTGATGGTCACGCGGTATTCCTTTTCACCGAGCTGCTCCGTTTCGATGGCGCAGCCCTTGCTTTCGGCCAGTCGGGTCAGATTCTCCACGGCGACCTTGTTGTCTACCAGCGTCTGTACCGCGCCGGCACCGTTCAGCTCCTTCAAGGCCTGTAATGTCTTGACGACGGGGATAGGGCAGGCGTCGCCGATCGCGTTGACTTGTATCATGATATAACTCCTCCTTGAAACGATATACTCTGTGCCTATTGTAGCGCCCGGGCGGCGGTTATGCAAGCGCGTTCGGCGATTCCCGACGAAAAATGTGCGTCGGCGCATCGGCTGTGACGCGCAAAACGGCATTATTTGTAGCAGCGCTTGCAGGGCGTGTAGCCCATTGCTTCCGCTTCCTCCCGCGTGACCTGCGTCGGGTTGTTCATCCCGCTGCAGGACGCGTAGCGATGGTAGCGGGAGCCGCTCTGCGGGATCCAGACCATCCCGGCGCTCGATGAGGACTCGGTCTGCGTTTCAAGCCGCACGCCGCAGCGGTCGCAGGTGCCGCTTCCCGTGTGGCCCAGCGGCTCTCCCTCGGTCGCGCCGCAGCGGGAGCATTTCGCAGGCTCGGTGCAGGTTGCTTCGCGCATGTCGTGACCAAGCGCCTCGACCGTCTCGCCGCAGACGGCACAGACGCCCGCTTCGGTACAGGTACGCTCGGAGAAGCGGTGCTCCGTCGTCTCTCCCTCCGTGCCGCAGACCTCGCAGACGGCGGGGGTCACGCAGTCGCCGCCCGTGAAGACGTGCTCCGCCGTTTCCCCGACATAGCCGCACCGCTTGCAGACGGCGGGCGAAACGCAGTCTCCTTGGGTCATGTCGTGCACCTTAACCGGTTCGGCCCGTTCGCCGCACCTGACGCAGAGCCGATCCTCGGCGCATTCCGGCCGATCGTATTCATGCACACAGACCGTCGCCTCCGCGCCCGTCGACTCCGTGGTGCTTTCCGACGGCTTGATTTGTAAGCGGTCCGCCTCCGCGATGCCGCATGCGCACAGCATACACAGGAGCAGCGCCAGAAAGGCGCACAGGATTCTCTTCATAGCCAACGCTTCCTTTCGCCTTTTTTCTTTTATCCTATCACACCTTCCTTTTCCGGTCAAGACACATGCAATTCTTTTGCGCGGCGGAGCGGCACCGAAAAGCATCCGACGGCATAGAATGGGAAAACGCCGAAAGCCGTCGAAGCAAGTCGGGCAGCCGTCGCGGCGTTTTTGAACAGGAGGAGGGTCATGACGAAAATTCTCTGTGTCGATCTGTCGGAATATCAGCGCGGGATCAACTTCCGCACCCTGCGCGACGAAGGCGTTCGGGGCGCGATCCTGCGCGGCGGCGACGGGTCCTACGCCGACAAGTGCTTTTCACAATTCTATGAGCAGGCGTCTGCGGTCGGCATGGCTGTCGGCGCGTATTGGTTCAGCCGTGCGCTCACGGTCGGGGCCGCAAAGGAGGAGGCGGAGCGGTTCTACACGCGCTGCCTTGCCGGGCGGCGGTTCGCGCTGCCGATCTATCTGGACTGCGAGGCGGACAGCCAGCGCACGCTCGGCAAGCGGGCGCTGACGGACGTCATCAAGAGCTGGAGCGGCACACTGCGCGAAAAGGGCTGCCTCTGCGGCGTTTACAGCACGGCGGAATGGTTCCGGAGCTATATGCTGTGGGACGAACTACAGCATTTGGAGCGCTGGGTCGCGCAATGGAGCACGCAGGTGCCGACGATCAGCCACGGCATGTGGCAATTCGGCGGCGAAACGAACTATTTGCGCGATAAGCGCATCGCCGGATATGTCGTCGACCAGAATTACATGGTCAAGGACTACCCGGCGATCGTAAAGCAAAACGGTTATAACGGATATCTGCGAGAGGGGGATGGAGAATTGCGGTATGAAACGCTCAAGGAGCTGAAGGCGGCCGACGGTGCGAACGCATATCTGCCGACGGTCGAAAAGCTCTTGAACAAGGGCATTTTGAAGGGCAAGGGCGGAAGCGGCGACGAGCTGATACTGGACCTCGGCGAGGACGCGGTCCGCCTGCTGGTCATGCTCGACCGAAGCGGCGCGTTCGACTGACAGCGGCAGGACAAAAAACACGGTCAGGGCATTCCGCTCCCGGCATGAACGGATAACGCCGTTCGGGGCGCTTCTCTGCGGCTCCGCACGGCGTTCGCGCCGCCACGCGGGTCAATTGCCTTCGACCACGACGCCCTCGACGCCGTCCTCCCGCAGCGCCGTAATGCGGACGCGGCGCAGGGCGTTGTGCAGAGCCGTGCCTGCGGCGTATACCTTGACGCCGCAGAGCGCGTGACCCGTAAAAAGGCCGTCCTCGATCTGCTCGAACAGCACCTCCTGCACCGTGCCGAGCAGCGCCGCATCGAAACGCGTTTGCAGCTCGTGCGCGACCTTAACGGCCCGCGCGGAGCGTTCGGCCTTTTCCGCACGGGAAAGCTGCCCGTCCATGGCGGCGGCGGGCGTACCGGCGCGGCGCGAATACGGGAAGACGTGCAGCCGCGCAAGGCCGCAGCGCCGCGCAAATGCCAGCGATTCGTTAAATTCTTCTTCGGTCTCGCCGGGGAAGCCGACGATCAGATCGGTTGTGACCGCGCAGCCGGGGAAATAGCGGTCAAGCAGCGCGACGCTCTCAAAATAGCGCTCCGGGTCGTACTTGCGGCGCATCCGCTTGAGCACGGAGGCGCTCCCGCTTTGCAGGCTCAGGTGGAACTGCGGGCAGAGATTCGGACAGACGGAAAGCGTTCTGCAAAACGCCTCGTCGATGATGCGCGGCTCGAGTGAGCCGAGGCGGATGCGCACCGACGGCGCAGCCTCCGCGACCGCCTTCAACAGGTCGGGCAGACGGCTCCCGTCCTTAAAATCCCAGCCCCACGAGGCGATCTCGATGCCCGTGACGACGATCTCGCGAAAACCGGCCGCCGCAAGGCGCTTCGTTTCCTCCACGGCCTCGTTCAGCGGCAGAGAGCGCACCGGACCGCGCGCATAGGGGATGATGCAGTAGGAGCAGAAATTATTGCACCCGTCCTGCACCTTCAGCATGGCGCGTGTGCGCCCGGACAGGCCTCCCGCGGGCAGGCGCTCGAACGCCCGGCGCTTGAGCGCCTCGTCCACGCTGACCTGCTGCTCCCGCGCCTGCGCGGCGTGCAGCATCATCTGAATAAATTCTTCCCTGCCGCCGCTGCCGGAGATCACGTCGACGCCCAGCTCGCGGACCTCCTGCGTGCTGACCTGCGCATAGCAGCCGCAGACGCCCAGCACGGCGTCCGGGTATTCCTTCCGCAGGTGCCGGATCAGCGTGCGGTTCTTTCGGTCGGCAACCGCCGTGACCGTACAGGTGTTGACGATGCAGGCGTCGCACGGCCCCTCGTCCGTGATCTCGTGCCCAAGCTCGCGGAGCTGCTGCTCCATTGCCTGCGTCTCGTACTGATTCACCTTACATCCTAATGTATAGCATCGAAATTTCATAAAACTCTCCAAAATTCCCGCTGTAGCACTCCGAAAAATTAAACAAATTACGGATTGCTTTTTTGTGCATTTTAGCAGTATAATACCCTTATACTAGAATCTGTTAAAAAGCTTGAAAAGCTTTTTATAGCGCCAAGGGCGCGTCAGATTCTGCATGAGACGGCGCAGCGTGCTTTCGCACGATGCGAGTGTGCGTAGCACACGGGATTCTTGATTAAATCTTTTAATCAAGAATCAGTATTAAATCCTATTGTACCAAGCTTTTCGGCAAAAGTACAGTCCCTTCTTCGGAGGTTTTTTCATGACCATTCGCTTCGCATCCCTGAACGATATCAAAGAATTTGTCGGATTGGCGACCCTGCAGCCCTATCCGATCCAGGTGCATGACGGCGACCGCACCGTGAACGCCAAGAGCTTTATGGAAATGTTCACGATCGACTTTGCCCATCCGCTTCTCGTCGAGATCGGCGGCGGCAATGAAGGCCGCTTCGCACAGGCCGCGCAGAAATTTTTGGCCGACGCCTGCGTCAAGTAAACTCGGGTCATAATCCCTTCCTCTGCCTCATACGCTTGTACTGCGATGAAGCGGAGGGATTTTTTTATGAATCAGCGATTTTTCGTTCGTACCACACGACGGCTGCTGGCCGTGCTGCTCGCGGCGGCGCTGACGCTCTGCGTGATGCCCCTCGGGCGGGCGGCGGGGCCGGATATTCCCGCGCCGTCGGCTATTTTGATGGATGCCGCGACGGGGACGATTCTTTTTGAAAAAAACGCGCATGAAAAGCTTGCGCCCGCGTCCGTGACGAAGGTCATGACGCTGCTGCTGGTGATGGAGGCGCTCGACAGCGGACGGATCACATGGGACGATACGGTCACGGCCTCGGAGGCGGCCGCCGCAAAGGGCGGCAGTCAGGTCTATCTGGAGGTCGGGGAGCAGATGAGCATGGACGAAATGCTCAAATCCGTCGTGGTCAGCTCCGCCAACGACTGCGCTACGGCGCTTGCGGAGCATATTGCAGGCAGTGAGGCCGCGTTTGTGGACATGATGAACGCTCGGGCCGCCGAGCTGGGGCTGGAGGACACGCATTTCGTCAACTGCACCGGGCTGGACGACGACCCGTCCTCCAAGGAGCACCTGACCAGCGCTCACGATATTGCGGTGATGTCGCGCGAGCTGCTGACGCACGACGCCATACGCAAGTATACGACGATCTGGATGGACACCGTTCGGGACGGAAAATTCGGCCTGTCGAACACCAACAAGCTGGTGCGCTTCTATCAGGGAACGACCGGCCTGAAGACCGGCTACACCTCGTCGGCGGGACACTGCCTTTCCGCGTCTGCCGAGCGCGACGGCATCGAGCTGATCGCCGTGGTGCTGCACTGCGCCAGCTCCACCGACCGTTTTCAGTCCGCCAAGGCGCTGCTGGACTACGGCTTTGCCAACTATGCGCTCGTCAGCAGCGAATTGCCGGAGGAGCTTTCGCCCGTTCGGGTCAAGCTGGGCGTCGAGACCGAGATCAAGCCGCAGCTGCAGCCCTCGGCGCCGATCCTGATCGAAAAGGGCGAGCAGGCAAAGGTCACCAAAACGGTAACGCTCTGCGAGGAGGTCACCGCCCCCGTTGCCGCCGGGCAGCAGCTCGGCACGCTGACGATCGCCACCGATCAGCGGACGCTTGCGGAAATCCCGATCATTGCGCCCGCCGCCGTGGAAAAGCTGAGCCTCTGGGAGCTGACCGTGCGCATCCTGCGCAGGGTCTGTATGGGGAATTAGGGGACCACTGAATATAACGCCGCTGTGGTTTCCCACAGCGGCGTTGGAGCGTGTCAAAGAACCCTCGGTCATGTCATTCCGATGACGTAGCCGTTGGTGGCTTTGCCGCCTTACGGATACGGCTGTTCCTGTTGCGGTGCCCAAAATTTGTGTGCCGCGCTGACGGCGGCTTCAAATTTTGACCGCTGCCACTCCTTTTTGCTCGCAGCATCCGCCACAGGCGGCGCTCGCAAACGTCCCCGCTTGCCGGTCGGAGCGAAGTGACGTGGGAATCTCATGTAAAATGTTTCGGATTCGCCGGAGTTTACCGAAGATTCCGGATCATTCTGCGAGATTGCCACGGCCCCTTACGAGGCCTCGCAATGACAAACTTGACTTTTTTGACAGTCTGGGGATTCTTGATTAAATCTTTTAATCAAGAATCAGTATTAGAGTTTTCCGATTACAGTTTTTCTGCGCGGACGGGGTGCAGTCCGCAGAACTCCACGCAGTAGCCGCTTCCCGGCGCGGGCGTCCAGTCGAAGCGCCCGCCGCCGAACCATGTGCTCAGCAGCCCCGCGATCACGCCGCCGTGCGTGACGCACAGCGCGTCCTGTCCCGCAAGGAGGATCGGCCGCAGAGCGCGAAGCGCGCGCTGTGTGACCTCTGCGGCGCTTTCGCCGTCGGGACAGCGGTTGCGCTCGTTATCGCCCGTGCACCAGCGCACGAAGTCCGGGTCGTCCTTCAGCTCCTCGTAGCTGTGCATTTCAAAGCGGCCGAAGTCCATCTCCCGCAGCTCCGGTATCACGCTGTGCGCCGCGCCGGGGCAAAGCAGCGCAAGCGTCTCTTCCGTTCGCCGCAGGCCGCTGGTATAATATGCGGCGGCAGCGGGCGGCTTTTTTGCGGCCTTCAGCAGTCTGCGTCCCTCCGGTGACAGCGGGAGGTCGGTCTTTCCGTAGTAGAGGCGGCGGGCGTTGGCCTCCGTCAGCCCGTGGCGCAAAAGAAAAAGCTTCATTTCAGACGCTCCGGCAGGCCGCAGAATATCCGCGTTACATGCGTCGACTGTGCCGCAAGCGCCTGCACGAACGCGCCGTGGCGCTCCCGCCAAGCCCGCTCCTGCGCGTCCGTCGGCACGATGCCGCATCCGATCTCGCGGACGATCAGGACCGCGTTTTGAAACGCTTCGGGGATGGTGCCGCAGGAATGGCGGCGCGTATAGGCCTCCAGATGATAATAGCAGCGCTTTCCCGCCTGCGGCTCGTTTTCGCCGAGGTCGCAAAGCTCGTCCTCCCGAAGACCGTATTGCGCCACGGCCCAGCTCAGCTTTCCCTGATAGGCCCCACCGATCACAAGCTCCATAATTTTACCTCACAAAGCAGAGTACCGCGATCCCCGCGCATTCTCCGAGACACAGCGCGAAGCCGGAAATATCGCCGGACATCCCGTCCAGCTGCCGATAACCGTACCATGCCGCCAGCCAATAGACCGCGCAGGCGGCAAGCCCGGAAAGGCCCGTCCATCCGCAGAGGATCGGCGGCAGCGCCGCAGACACGGCCAGCGCGAGCCAGAGCCAGCATTGCGTCCCCAAGCCCGCTTTCTGCACGGAGGCATACTGACTGGTCCGCATCGGACGCAGCGAAAGCACGGCGATCCCCGCGCAGGCGCGGCAGGTCACGGGAAGCAGCGCCAGCGGCAGGAGCTTTACCGTCTCCGCCGAGAAGAACAGGCACCACTGTCCCATTGCCAGCAGCACCAGGCAGATCACGGCAAACGCCCCGCAGTGCGAGTCCTTCAAGATCCGCTGCCTTTCGGGAAGGTCGCGCCGGGACAGGACCGCGTCGCATACGTCCATGAAGCCGTCGAGATGGATAAAGCCCGTGCAGCACCACGGGAACGCGGCCAGCAGCAGCGCCGTGACCGCCTTGGGACAGCCGCAGATATGCAGCGCCCACGCCGCCGCCGCCCAAAGTCCGCCGAGAATGCCGCCGATCAGAGGCAGACACGCCGTCATGCAGCCGCGCGCCTCCTCGCGCCATTTTCGGAACGGGCAGGGAATCGCCAAAAACATTCCCCATGCCATGAAAAAGCCGTAAAATAAATTTTTCACTCAGAAAGCACCCCTTTGAAAACGCGGGACCCCCGCAGAGACCTCGCAGACCGCGTCAAAGCGCGCGGCAAGCGCACGGCAGATCATCGCAAGCTCCCGCCGATAGCACTCCACGGCCGCGCTGTAGACGCGCCCGTCGCGCCAAAGCTCGTCGCACACGCAGACGAGGTTTTTTGTCTGCGCGGCAAGCGCCGAGAGCTGTGCAAGGACGCGCTCTCCGGCCGCTTCGTCGAAGGTGCCTGCAAACATTTCGTTGGCAAGCAGCGCCGTAACGCTGTCAAGCAGAACAGAGGCGTTCGGCGGGAGACGATCGAACGCCAGCGGCAGTTCTCTTCCGCACTCTATCGTCTCAAAGCCCCATCCCGCCCGGTCGAGCAGGTGGTTTTCGATGCGCCGCCGATCCTCTGCGTCCGTCGGCTCCATCGTCGCCCAATAGATCATCGGCGGCCCGAAGTCCCGGACGAGCTGCTGTGCAAAACGGCTCTTTCCGCTTTTACTCCCGCCCAGCAACAGGAGCTTCATATCGGCCTCACCGTGAACGCGTCGGTTTTCCGAATTTCGTCGAGATAGCCGTCGTTGATCGCCGCCTCGGAAAAGGTCGCCATGCCGTTCATGGCGGCGCAGGCGGCTTTCATCACCTGAAACATGATCGGACAGCCGCTTCCCTCGCCCAGCCGCATTTCCAGAAGCAGACACGGCTGTGCGCCCAGCTCCTCGGCGGCAATGCGGTAGCCGCGTTCATAGGAGGCATGGGAGAGAAACAGAACGTCGCGCACCTGCGGACAGAGCCGCACGGCGCAGAGCGCCGCGACGACCGAGATCAGGCCGTCGACGACGGCGGGGATGCGGTTCCTTGCGCAGCCGAGATACGCGCCGGTCATGGCCGCGATATCCAGCCCGCCGACCTTGGCAAGCACGTCGAGCACATCGTTTCGGTCCGGTCTGTGCAGGGAAAGCGCCTCGGTAATGACCAGAGCCTTGCGCGCGAAGGCCGCGTCCGTCAGGCCGCCGCCCCGCCCGACGGCGGTCTGCATCGAAGCGCCCGTCAGCGCGCAGAGAACGGCCGTCGCCGTGGTCGTATTTCCGATGCCCATTTCGCCCATGCCGAGCGCCTGCACGCCGTCCGCCCTTGCCCGCTCCGCCTGCTCGATGCCGACGGAGATCGCGCGGAGCGCCTCCGCCTCCGTCATGGCGGGGGCCTTGCGGATGTTTTCCGTTCCGCGCCGGACCTTGCGCGGGAGAATGCCGTCGGGCGTCCCGTCGGCGGCGATGCCGACATCGACCACGCATACCGAATTGCCGAAGCAGTGCGCCATGGCGGACATTCCGGTGATCCCGTGGGTCATGTTGACCGCCTGCGAAAGCGTGACCGACTGCGGCGCGGAGGAAACGCCCTCGCAGACCACGCCGTTATCGGCCGCAAACACCGCGATCCGACAGTTGTCCGCGTGGTTGTGCACCTGTCCGGTGACGCCCGCCAGACGGATCGTAAGCTCCTCCAGCCTCCCGAGGCTTCCCGGCGGCTTGGCAAGCTGTGCCTGCCGCTTTTTCGCGGCGTCCATTGCCGCACGGTCAGCCGACGGGATCTGCGAAAGATATGCTTCCAGCTCCTGTTTTGTCATGGATGCTCCTCCAAATATCCGTGCGCCGTCAGCCATTGCAGCGAGGCGGCACAGCTCTGATTTTCAATCGTATAGGTCGCGGACGGGCAATGCTCGAGCAGCCGATCCAGCAGCGCTTCGAGCGGGATCGTTCCCGCTCCGAGCGACGCGTGGTCGTCCCATGCCCCGTTATTGTCGTGCAGATGCACATGACGCAGCCACGGGCGCATCGGCTCGAGCCACGCCGACGGCGTTCCGACCGTATTGGCATGGCCGACGTCAAGACACACCCCGAAGCGCGGGTCGTCGACCTGTTCGGCGATCTGCGTCAGAAGCTCCGGAGACGGCTCGAGCACGTTTTCCAGCGCCAGCGTCATTTCCTCCGGCAGCTCCGTCAGCAAGTCCTTCCAGAATCGTGTCGACTGCTCCGTGTACCACTGCGGAAAGTAGACCTTCGGAATGAAGCCGCCGTGCACGACGATCCGACGGATGCCAAGCTTCCGCGCCAGCTCGGCGGTCTGCAAAAAACGCTTCCGCGCGACCTCCTGCACCAGCGGATCGATCGCGCACGGGCACAGCTCCGCAAACGGCGCGTGAAGCCAAAAGCGGTCGATGCCGCGCATTTTTTCCCGCGCCTCGTGCAGCGCGTTCGGGTCCTCCATGCGCGGCGCATAGCAGAAGTCCGCAAGCTCAAGGCCGAGACGGTATGCCCGCGCCTGCTCTGCGGCGTCCTCCGCTGTTGTGGATAAAAACAGCCGCGAGCGCAGTAAGGTCCGTTCCATCGTTCCGCCTCCTTCCGCCGTTCCCTGCGGAACGGCCCTCTTTGCGGATATTTTACCACATTCCCGGCAGGAAGCAAGCGGTTCTTTTTTGAGATATCCTGTTGCATTGCGCCGCGTACTCTGCTATAATGGAATTAAGATCAGAGAAAGAGAGGATCTGCAATATGTTCTGCACAAGCTGCGGCGCCGCCCTGCGGGAAAACGCAAAATTCTGCGTGCAGTGCGGAGCGCCCGTCCACGCCGCTCCCGTACCCGTCGTGCCCGCCGTTCCCGCGCCTGCCGCTCCGGTCGAGGACCCCGAGCAGCGCGCCTTCCGCGATATGCGGCGCTCCTATCAGCTCAGCTATCTGGGCGGTTTGATTACCTACGGCGTACAGAAGGAGATCGCATCGGCCATACTCAGCCTGCTGATGAGCATTGTCATGGGGGGCCTCTATTCCGTCATGTTCTCCGACATTTTCTTCGGCAACGGAGATTTGGAGCTGTTTGACCGGCTCCGGATGCTCGGCGAAAACCGGACATTCATTTTCGCGGTCTTAGCCGTCTACGCGGTCGCCTATACGGGCGGGCTGGCGGGCGGCATCGCCGTTTCCAAGGTGATGCGCAGGCGGCTGACCGCCGTCCCGCCCGAGGTCAGGCCGCTCTCGGTCGGTAAATTCCTGCTGATCGCGCTTGCGTGCTTCGGCGTCTGGGGCATCGGCGCGCTGGTCGGCAATTTCCCCGCCTTTTTTGTGCCCGTCGAGACCGCGGACTTCGGCTGGGCCTCCGCGCCGATGTGGTTCGTCACCGTGCTCGTCGCGCCGATCGCGGAGGAGCTGATCTTCCGCAAATTCATGCTCGATCGGATGCGCGTCCACGGCGAACGGTACGCCGTCCTTGCCACCGCCCTGATCTTCGGCATGGCGCATCGGAACGGGACGCAGTTCTTCCTCGCGTTCGGCGTGGGCATTATCTTCGCGCTGGTCTATCTGCGCACGGGCAAGATCGTCTATACCATGCTCCTGCACGGGATGATAAACCTCTTTGCCACGCTGGGCAGCATCGGCTGTCTGTGCTTCGGCGACGTGTTTGACCGCTGGTGGATGATCGCCGCGGGCGTGCTGACGGTCGGCGGCATCGTCGTCCTGATCGTCTTCCGTAAGCGCATTCCCCGTCCCGCGCCCGAATTGCTTTCGGACGCGCGCCGCGCCGCCTTCGGCGGCTGGGGCATGACGCTGTGCAAGGTCGTCGTGCTCCCGGAGGTCGTCTCATACGGCCTCGTGTATGCAGGCTTGGCGTTTGCGAGCACACGCAGCATGCTTTCTCTGCTCTACCTTGTGCCCGCCGCGCTGTGCTTTGCCGCGATCCTGATCGTTTCGCGCAAGGGCGCTCCCGCAGTGCCTGCCGATGTGTCTTATGAGGACATTGCAGCCCTGAGCAAATGACCGAATGATACCGTAAGCCGGTCGCCGGTGTCCCCGTCGGCGCTCACAAACGTTCCTGCTTGCCGGTCGGAGTAAAATAGGGAGATAATCTCCCATTCTTGTCATTGCGAGGAGGGCGCAGCCCGACGCGGCAATCCGTTCTCCTCTGTAAGGTTTTTAAGGCAAAACCGGCGTAAAGAGATGCGGATTGCCACGGTTTGCTCCGCAAACCTCGCAATGACATATGGGGGAGTGCTTTGACAAGCACAACAGGGTGCGGTCGAATGACCGCACCCTGTTAATTTGCATATTAGGCAGGAGGACAGCGCGTCTCTCGGGCAGTGTGCCTTTCGGGCAGTGCGTCTCTCCGGCAGCGCGTCTCTCGGGCGGCGCGCCGGGAGGGTTACTTCGGCAGGATCACGCGGAACTCCGAGCCTTCGCCGGGAGTGCTGTCGACCTCGATCACGCCCTCGGAAAGCTCGACGATGCGCTTGACCATGGCAAGCCCCAGCCCGTTCCCCGCCGCCTTGTGCGAGGCGTCGCCCTGATAAAATTTTTCAAAGATCCGCGCTTTGACCGCCTCGGTCATGCCGATCCCGTGGTCGCGCACCCCGACGACCACGCATTCCGTCTGCTCCAGCAGCGTGATCTCGATGTCGCTGCCCGGCGGGCTGAATTTTACGGCGTTGGCGATCAGGTTCGTCCAGACGTGGAACAGCAGGCTTTCACAGCCGTGGAGGGTGACCTCGGGCAGCTCGGCGCGGAAGCCGATCTTTTTTTTCGACCATTCCGGTTCCAGACTGACGGCGGCCTGACGAATCTGCTCGTCAAGGCGGAAGGTGGTATACTGCTCGGGCAGAAGCTTGTTTTCCAGCTTGGTGAGCATCAGAATGTTGCCGATCAGCTCCGTCAGACGGTGGGTATTATAAAGAATCTTGTCCAGATATTCGCCGCGCTCGGCCTCGGACAGCGTGGGGTCCTGCAAAAGCATGGTATAGCCCTCAATGGCCGTCAGAGGGGTCTTAAATTCATGCGAGACGTTTGCGATAAAGTCGTTGCTGAGCGTGGAGATGCTGTTCAGTTCCTGCACCATGGCGTTAAAATTGCGGAAGGTGGTCTGCACCTCCTCAAGCCTGCTGGAATCCTCCACGGTGATGTTGAAATTACCCTTGGCGACCTCCTTGGAGGCCTTGCTCAGCTTGACCATGGGCGTCAGAACGCGCTTGCCGACATAGTAGCTGATCAGCGCGCTTGCCACGGTGGAGACAAGCAGCAGGGACAGCAGCGTCGACAGTCCGGGCGTGCGGATGACGCCGAGCGTTTCCAGCAGGAGCATCGTCCCCGCGATCGCGCAGAAGGAAAACAGAACGATGATAAACACGATCAGCGTGTAGTAGGCCCGCATTCGCGGAGAGAGCTTGTTATCCATTGCGGCGCACCGCCTTATATCCGATTCCGCGCACGGTCTGAATTTCAAAATCGGGGTTGCTGCGGAAACGGTCGCGCAGACGGTTGATGTGCACGTCTACGGTGTGGGCCTCCGTTTGCGTGTCCATGCCCCAGATGTCGTCCATGAGCTGCTGGCGCGTGAAGATGCGCCCCGGCGACGATACCAGCTTGTACAGCAGTAAAAACTCCTTCTGCGGCAGAACGGTCTCGGCGGCTCCCGTGCGGACGGTGAAGGAATCAAAATCCAGCACAGTGCTTCCGATCGTCTGTTTTCGCTCCGCGACCATCTGCGCCCGCCTGAGCAGCGCGTTGATGCGAAGGACCAGCTCGTTTACGTTGATGGGCTTGACCATATAATCGTCCGCGCCGGACAAGAAGCCAGATTGCAGGTCCTGAAAGCCGTCGCGCGCCGTGATCATCAGCACGGGAAGCTTACTCCCGCTGCCGCGAAGCGTGCGCACCAGCGCGTAGCCGTCCATTCGCGGCATCATGATATCCGAAACGATCAGGTCGACGGCGTGGTGCTCCAGCAGCTCCAGCGCTTCCACGCCGTCCGCCGCCTCCAGCGGCGTAAATCCGCTGCGCACGAGCACGCGGCAGAAAAGCTGCCTCAGCTCAAGATCGTCCTCCGCGACCAATATTCTGAACACACGAACGCCTCCCTTCTAGACAGCCGCGCGGTGATCGCGCGGCTGCTCACAGTATAGCATAAAACAAGGCGCTTTGAAAGAATTTGTTGGATTCTTCAACTAATTTTTACCTCCCGTTGATGTGCAGTTGAGAATCCGTGGATAAAATAGGAGAGAGGTGAGATCATGAAACGCGACCTGAAGAAACAGAAAGAAGAATTTAAGAAACGACGCGAAAAAAAGAGCAAGGCCACACTCATCACCTACGCGGTCGTCCGTCTGCTGGTGCTCGGCGTGCTGATCCGTTCGATCTTCAGCGGTCAGGCCGAAAGCGTGTATACCTGTCTGCTGACGCTGGTGCTCCTGCTGCTGCCCTCGTTTATCGAGAAGAAGCTCGAGATCCGTCTGCCCTCCGGACTGGAGATCACGCTGACCGTGTTTATCTTCGCGGCGGAAATTCTCGGAGAGCTTGCCTGCTTCTATGTGACGGTGCCGTTCTGGGATAAGGCGATGCACACCGTGAGCGGCTTTATCTACGCCGCCGTGGGCTATTCCATGGTCGACGTGCTCAACCGCGACCGCCGCATCAGCTTTGAAATGTCGCCGATCTTCCTTGCATTGACGGCGTTCTGCTTTTCCATGACGATCGGCGCGCTGTGGGAGATCTTTGAGTTTTCCATGGACCGCCTGTTTACCTTGGATATGCAGAAGGACACCGTGGTCCACAGCATCACCTCGGTCGCGCTCGACCCCACAAATAAAAATATCCCCATTACGGTCAAGGGCATCACGGACGCGGCGGTCAACGGCGAAAGCCTCGGACTGGGCGGCTATCTGGACATCGGCCTGTACGATACCATGGAGGACCTGATCGTGAATCTGGTCGGCGCGCTGACCTTCAGCGTGATCGGATATTTCCAGCAGAAAAAGCAGCGGCGCTCGAAGCTGGCGGCATTGTTCGTGCCGACGGTCGAGCCTGTGACGGAGGCGGATAAGCATGAGTGACAAGGAAAAACAGCAGCTTGAGCAGGCGCAGCGCGTGGATACGGACCGCATCTTTACGCTGCCGAATATGCTGAGCTTTTTCCGCTTGGCGCTGATCCCGCTGATCGTGTATCTGCACAGCAGCGGGTATGAGCTGTGGGCGTTCGGCGTGCTGTTCCTTTCCGGCGTGACGGACGTTGTCGACGGCTGGATCGCGCGGACCTTCCACATGGTGTCCGATTTCGGAAAGGCCATCGATCCCATCGCCGATAAGCTGACGCAGATCACGGTGCTGCTGTGCCTGCTGCCGATGCGGAATTGGTGGGTCGTGGGCGTGCTGGTGTGCAAGGAGGCGACGATCGGGATCATGACGCTGGTCACCATGCACCGCACGCACAATGTCTACAGCGCCGGCTGGTACGGCAAGCTCTGCACGGTCGTGATCTATCTTTCGATGTTCGTTATGATCCTGTGGCGCGAGCCTGCGGCGTGGTTTATGTGGGCGGATTCCTGCCTGATCGCCGCGACGGTGCTGCTGGCGTTTGTAAAGTATTTCATTTACTACATCCGCATCCTGCGGGAAACGCGCAATGATCCGACGCGCGGCGCGAAATGAGACGGCGTTTTTTGGCGTTCCTGAGCGTTCGGCGGGAACGGATCGGCAGGCGGCTGAGGTACGGGCCGCAGAAGCGCTATTTTCGCTGTCCGGCCTGCGGCAGAATGCAGTCCGTTCCGACCGGACGCGGACAGTCCAAGGTTGTCTGCCGCCATTGCGGCGAGATCTTCTTGAGAAGAACATGAGGACGGGCACGGCCCGTCCTCCAGACTGTCAAAAAAGTCCGTAATCGTCAAAATCGGCTAACATTTTAAAAGATTTTCACTATCTAAGTTTTGATTCGAAAAAACGGGATATTCCAAACTTTATAATGTGAAAATTCGCTTGCTCCGCAAGAATTTTGACTTACTGCGCAACTCACGCCCTACCGTACCTATGTACGCCGACGGGCGTGAGTTGCTTGTCTTCCGAACTTTTTTGCAGCCTGTCAGCGTGCCGAAAAGGGTTTTTCGACACGCTGGAGGACGGGCACGGCCCGTCCTCTTCAGGTTGTATAAAAATTCTACAAAAAATTTTGCCATAAAATGTCCAAAATTGCATGGGTCCAATACATAATATTATAGAGGCAAAATTCCGGAGAGACACACTCCGATGCGGCAAAATTCGGCCCGCGCCTCTTCGGCGGCGCGAAATAGGAACACCGGCATCGGACCGAAAGAAACTGTAGTCGGCGAAATTAGTCTGTCGGCCTGCCGATCACAGAATATCGATAACATGGAGGGGGGTGCTCTCAAAGTGCTGCCTTTAGGGGCAGCAGCGGCAGGAATAACGGATGTACGATTTTGCTCAGACGATTTACGGAAAGGGGATATATCATGAAACATAAAATTATCTTCTGTATAGTAATTATTGCGATTGCTTTCTCAATAACCGCCTGCAGCAATGCAAATAATGAGACCGGCTTCCCGGCAGAGTTGGAAACAATTGCCCAAGAAAAGGTATGCGTCTTGGAGAGCGATTCGTGGTTCAGCGATTTCTATGTATTGAACGATAAGGTATATATAGAGTGTGTAGTTACCGTCGAATGCTCAGAGGCGACTAGCATCCAACTATACGGATGCTTCCCAAAGGATGAAGGCAAACTGTTGAAAGACGCGCTCCTTCTCGGACAGTTTGGCGACAGTATGGATAGCCTTCAAGACACCGCCGAACTTCCCGCCGGAACAACGGAACTGCATGTATATTTTATTGGAGATTTTGCCGGTACAAACCAAAAACAAGACCGCTTGCTTCCGACTTTGTATTTTGTTGAGGCGTAAATCCTTTTGATTTCGGTCATGCCATGTCAACCGGAGAGGTCGCGTGCGTTTTTACTGCGGTAATCATGTATATCCTTGTGCGCTGATTTTTGCGGCGTGCCCTTTCGGTTTACATAAAACGCGCATTTTCTCAAATGCCTGCTTGCCTCAGACAGGAACAGCCGCATCCGTAAGGCGGCGAAGCCGCCGCGATTGCGGCACCGCAATGACAAGTTGAATTTTCGGCACGCTGAGGACGGGCACGGCCCGTCCTCTTTTTTGGAACCTTTTTGCGTTCGGCGCGTCAAAACGGCAGTTATCGAAAGGAGGCTATCGCATGAGATCGTTTCAAAGAATAGCGGCGCTGGCGCTGACGGGCGTGCTTGCCGCGCAGCTCTGCGCTTGTGCCGCCGCTCCGTCGGCGGGGATCGGGACACCCGTCGACCTGATGGCGTCGATCGCGCCGAGGACCGTCGAGGAAAAAACGCCCGACACCGCATTTTCTCTGGCCGCGTCCGACTTTGCCGCAGAGCTGCTGAAGCAGAGCTGCCGCATCGGAGAGAACACGACGCTTTCGCCCTACAGCGTTCTGACGGCGCTTGCCATGACCGCCAACGGCGCCGACGGAGAGACGCTTGCGCAGATGGAGGCGGTGTTCGGCCTGCCGATCGACGAGCTGAACGAATACCTCTCCGCCTGTCGGAAATACGAGGGCGGCGAGCTGTGCTCCGCCAACTCGATCTGGATCCGTGAGGGCTGTGCGGTCGTGCAGGATTTTTTGCAGGTCAACGGGGACTATTACGACGCGGACGTCTATCAGACCGAGTTCGACGCGAAGCTTGCCGCGCAGGTGAACGCGTGGGTCGCGGAAAAGACGGACGGCCGCATAAAAGAGGCTTTGGATCGGACCGACCCGAATGCCGCGCTGTATCTGGTCAACGCACTGTCGTTTGACGCGAAGTGGGAGACGCCTTTTACGGCTGAGTCCGTCCTTGATGAGGAGTTTACCGCCTTTGACGGGACCGTGCAGACCGTAAGGATGATGCACGAGTCGACGCGCGGCTATCTGGAGGACGAAAACGCCGTAGGCTTCGTCAAATACTACGCGGGCGGCCGCTACAGCTTTGCCGCGCTGCTGCCGAACGACGGCACTGATATTGAGGATTATGTAAACCAATTGGATGGAAAAGCCCTGACCGAGCTGATGAGCGGCGTGCGGGACGAAAGAGTGAACATCGCCCTGCCACGCTTCGCGGCGAGCTGTCGGAGCGAATTGAGCGCCGCGCTGTGTGCGATGGGAATGCCCGACGCCTTCTCGACCTCAGAGGCCGACTTTTCGCGCATGGCGCCCGACGTATATATCGGCCGCGTTCTGCATCAGACCTCCGTGGCCGTGGACGAGCTGGGGACCGTGGCGGGCGCTTCGACGGTCGTGGAGATGGAGATAAAAAGCGTCCGCATCGAAAAATCCGTCAGACTGGACCGCCCGTTTGTGTGGATGATCTGGGACCACGAAAACAATATGCCCGTTTTTCTCGGGGTGACGGACAGCATTTCTTGACATTCCGGCCGGTCGGTGTAGAATAAGAAGGAGTTAGGGGAGCTCTGATTAAATTGACAAGAGTTGTCGCCGAGAGATTTTTTGGCGGGTTGAGATTTGAAAAACGCAGGAATACTTTGTGTACCCGCAAGGGGCATGCCGCATCCGTAAGGCTCCGTTGTCGCCAACGGCTGCGCAATATTTCAAGTTTTTCAAACCGAAAAGCCGACGAAAAAGATCCGGCGACAGCCACAGGCGATTTATTCAGAGATTCCTTAGAAAAAGCGGCGCGGGAAGTATGTCCGACGCCGATAGGAGGCCGGGAAATGAAGATAACATGCCGCGCCTGCGCGCTGCTGCTTGCGCTGACGCTGCTCCTTGCGTCGATTGGCGGCGTCTTTG
>CAKTVW010000012.1 GCA_934630495.1 uncultured Oscillospiraceae bacterium | reverse complement strand
AAGTGGTATGAGGGGCTTGCCGACGGCACGGAGCTGTACTGCGGCAGCGTGTTCCTCGGCTGCAAGGGGAAAAAATATCCCTCCAAGCTGACCGTCCGTCCCGGCACAAAAATGGTGCGCATCGAGAAGGACGATATGGACGGCGTGAACGAGCTGATCCTGCCCGACGGGCTGGAATCGCTCAGCATCACGGAAGGCTGCGGCAGCATCACCAAGCTTACCGTTCCGGAGAGCGTCCATTACATCGATCTCCGCGGGCTTGCCCATCTGACCGACCTCAAGCTGCCGACGACGGCGGTTCTGGAGGAGGGCTGCTTTTCCGGCTGTTACCAGATCAAGAATCTGACCATCCCGAAGGGCAATACGACGCTGAAGGGCCTTAGCGTCGGCAGGACGGCGCACGTGGTTCTGCCCGACGACGTGCTCGAGGTGCGCGGGCCGATCTCCAACGGCGACCCCTATCGCTACAACAACAAGGATGGCAATTCCAACCTCAAGTCGATCGACCTGAAGAACGTCCGCATTCTGACGGACGGCGCGCTCAGCGACTGCGTTGCGCTCGAGAGCGTGACGCTGCCGGATTCGCTCATCACGCTTGGCAACGGTGTATTCAGCGGCTGTGCGCAGCTGCGCTCGATCAAGGGCGGCAAAAACGTCCGCCAGATCGGCGACGGCTGCTTCGGCGGCTGCACCACGCTGACGGATTTCGGCGATCTGGAAAAGAACGTGACCCGTGTCGGCTCCGGGGCATTCCAGAACACCGGCTGGTTCCACGATCAGCCGAACGGCGTGGTCTATTTCGGCAAGGCCGCCTATGCCTATAAGGGAACCATGCCGGAGAATACCGTTCTGGCGCTCAAGGAGGGTACGGTTTCCGTTTCCTACTCCTTCATCGCGGGTCAGATAGAGCTGAACCCCACCTTCGACTTTCCGACTCTCGCGGGGCTGATCCTCCCGCAGAGCTGCAAATACGTCGATGCCTACGCCTTCTCGGGCGCGGAGAACATGAAGTTCATCGACCTCGGCGGCGTGCAGTATATCAGCAACTGTGCGTTCAACAGCAGCGCCTGTGAGAGCATCGTCCTGCCCGATTCCGTCCGCTTTGTCGGCGACAACGCCTTCTCTGCGGCGCATCTCAAGGCAATTCATCTGAACGAGGGTCTGCGTGCGCTGGATGAGGGCGCGTTCTTCTCCTACGGTGAGGGCAAGGGCGTCACCGTCCCCGCGAGCGTCATCTACATCGGTTGGCAGGCACTCGGCTGGCGTCCGGTCGACCCGGACGATTTCCTCGGCGGAAGCAAGACGATCGACGGCTTCGTCATCCGCGGCACGGCGGGGACGGCTGCGCAGACCTACGCCGTGGACAATGAGATTGCCTTTGAAACAGCTCCCTGCACCGCGCATCAGCTCGTGACGGAAACGGTCGCGCCGACCTGCTGCACCGGCGGCTATACCCGCGAGACCTGCACCGTCTGCGGATACACCAACGTGACCGCCCGCACCGCACCCGTCGCGCATAAGCCAGTCGCCAACGACACGATCGAGGCCACCTGCACCCGTCCGGGCTATACCGGCGGCACGCACTGCGCCTTCTGCGGCCTGACGCTCTCCCAGCCGACGCAGACTGCCGCGCTGGGGCACGACGAGGTCGTTGCCACGGAGGAATATGAATACTCCGCCTATTACGGCATGATCCGCCACTACTGCCGCCGCTGCGAGCTGAAGTGGTACGACACGGAGGGCGGCGGGCACGTCCACGACTACACCTATCAGACGAATTTTGTCTATGCGACCTGCACCGCCGGCGGCTACACCGAGCACATCTGCGCCTGCGGCGACAGCTATCGCGACGGTGTTACCTCCGCGCTCGGCCATGACTTCCGGTGGGTCACCGACAAGGTCGCCACCGCCACCGAGCCGGGCTATAAGCACGAGGAATGCACCCGCTGCCACGAAAGTCGGAACGAAAATACCGTCATCCCCGCCACCGGCGAGGGTCACGTCCACAGCTACACCGACAACGTGAAGGATCCCACCTGCACCGAGGGCGGCTATACCGTGCATACCTGCACCTGCGGTGAGCAATACACCGACAGCTACACGAACGCGCTCGGCCATAACTACGTCAACGGCGTCTGCACCCGCTGCGGCGCGACGAACGGAAGCGGCGGCAAGTGCGACGGCGGCGCAAGCTGCCCGTCCAAGCCCTATTACGACGTAGACACCGGAGGCTGGTATCACGAGGGTGTCGACTACGCCATTGCGCACGGACTGATGAACGGCGTCGGCTCCGGACGCTTCGACCCGAACGGCAGCATGACCCGCGCAATGCTTGTTACGGTGCTTTGGCGTTATGCAGGATCGCCCGTTGCGGGAATGAACCGCTTCAGCGACGTGCCGAGCGGCCAGTGGTACACGCAGGCGGTCGCTTGGGCGGCGCAAAACGGCGTTGTCAACGGCGTCGGGAACGGAAAATTTGATCCCGAGGGTAAGGTCACCCGCGAACAGATGGCAGCGATCCTTTACCGCTATGCCTCGAGCGTGGGCGTTAATACCTCCGCACGCGGCGACTTCTCCGCATTCCCCGATCGCGGCCGCGTCAGCGGATATGCGACGGACGCACTGAGCTGGTGCGTCGCCTCGCAGATCATCGGCGGAACGCAGGAAAACGGCCGTGTCTATCTGGACCCGCAGGGCAACGCCACCCGCGCGCAGGTCGCGACGATCCTCATGCGCTATATCAGCAATATCGCGAAATGATTCCGTAATACGATCCGCCTGTCTCTTGCCGAGACAGGCGGATTTTTCAAAATCGGACGCTTGCCGCGACTTACGGCAATAAAGATGCGGCACAGGGGAGTTACCGATAAAACGTACTTGCAAACGCCGCAGGACGGCTATATAATAATCCCGAAAAATATCTGCGGAGAGACTTCTGCAGGCGGCAGAGCCTGCGGAGGCTCCCGCGAGAGCGGGTGAGAGCTTGTTTGATCTTTTGATTCAAAACGGCACGGTGCTTGACGGCACCGGCGCGGAGGGATTTTCCGCCGATATCGGCATTCGGGACGGAAAAATCGCGGCGATAGGGAAGCTCCCGTCGGAGGGATGCCCCGTGCTGGATGCGGCCGGAAAAACCGTCACGCCCGGCTTTATCGACATTCACCGTCACGCAGACCTTGCGGCATTTCGGCCGGATTTCGGCGCGTTGGAGCTGCATCAGGGCTTGACGACGATCGTTAACGGCAACTGCGGCCTGTCCGCCGCTCCGTTTGGCGCGGCGCACCGCCAAGAGATTTTGGATTACCTTTCGCCGATCCTCGGACGTGCGCCGGAACGATTCCCAACGCAGAGCCTTGCCGCGTATTACGCGGAGCTGCACGAACGGCCCCTTCCGATCAATGTCGGTATGCTGGTCGGCAACGGCGTTCTGCGCGCCGACGCGCTCGGCTACGGCGCGGAGCGTCCGCAGGCGGAGCACTTTCGGACGATCCACCGCGCAATGGAGCGTGCTCTCGAGGACGGTGCGCTGGGCGTGTCGCTGGGTCTTGGCTATGCGCCGGAGTGCTTCTATTCTACGCAGGAGCTGATCCGCGCACTTGCGCCGCTGACGGGTGGGAACATCCCCATTACGGTACATATGCGCGAAGAGGGAAGCGCCGTTGACGAGGCTGTAGAGGAGATGATCGCCGTGGCGCGCGCACTGCGCTGTCCGGTGCATCTGAGCCATTTAAAAGCCATGGGCAAGCGCAACTGGGGGAAAAAGATCCCCGCAATTCTGCGGCGCTTGGAGCAGGTGCGCGGCGAAGGGCTGGACATTTCCTGCGACGTATACCCTTACACGGCAGGCTCGACACAGCTCCTGCATATCATGCCGCCCGATCTGCTGCGTGGCGGCACGGACGAAATTTGCAGAAAGCTGAAAGACCCGGCAGTCCGCCGCGCATTGACCGAACGTCTGCGGACGGCGACGGATTTTGACAACATCTCTCTGCTGGTCGGCTGGGACAATATTCTCATGTCCTCCCTGACGCTCCCGGAGAATCGGCGCTACGCGGGCCTTTCCGTGCAGGAGATCGCGGAGCAGCGCGGCCAGACGCCGGAGGAGTGCGTGTTCGACCTTCTTGCCGAGGAGCGCTGCGCTATCACGATGATCGATTTTATTGCCGCCGAGGAGGACATCGGGGCAATTTTACAGGCTGATTTTTCCAACGTTATCTCCGACAGCACCTATCCGACGGAGGGACGGCCGCATCCGAGACTTTACGGGACCTTTGCCCGCGTGATTGAGAAGTATGTCTATGCGGATAACGTCCTGACGCTGCCGCAGGCGGTCAGAAAAATGACCTCCGTTCCGGCGGAGGCACTGCGTTTGCGCGGCAAGGGGAAGCTTGCCGTGGGGTTTGACGCCGATATCAATGTTTTTGACCCGCGCAGCATTCGCGAGCTTGGAAGCTATGCCGACCCGTCGCGGTTTGCGCAGGGACCGGACGACATCCTTGTCGGCGGGCGCTTTGCCGTTCGGGACGGCGTGCTGACGGGGACTGCCGCCGGGACGATCGTGAGGTGAGAGTATGCTGAACGAAGCACAGCAGGCCGCGCTGACGAAGCTCTGCCGCGACCTGATCCGTATTCCGAGCAATTCCGGGCATGAAGAGGCCGTGGCCGCGTATCTTCGGGAATATCTTTTGGGCGTGGGCTTTGACAGCGCCGAGACGGACGAAAACGGCAACCTTGTCGCCTGCGTTCGCGGCGACCGCCCCGGCTGCCGCCTCCTTTTCGACGGACACATCGATACCGTGCCCGTCGAGGACCCGAAAGAATGGAAACACCCGCCTTATGCCGCCGAGGTGGAGGACGGGAAGATTTACGGGCGCGGCGCGACGGATATGAAAGGCTCCGTGGCGGCGTTCTGCTTCGCCGCGGGAGAATTTTTGAAGACGCACGGACGCAGCTTCGCGGGCGAGCTGTTCATTGCCGGTATCGTCCATGAGGAATGCTTTGAGGGTATTTCGGCGCGAGCCGTTTCGCAGGCCGTCAAGCCCGACTTGGTCGTGATCGGCGAAGCGTCGGAAATGAATCTGAAATGCTCCCAGCGCGGACGCGCGGAGCTGGTCCTTGAGACATTCGGCGTGCCCTGTCATTCCTCCAACCCGCAGAAGGGCGTCAACGCGGTGTATTCCATGTGCCGCGCCGTTGACGAAATTCGCAGACTGCCGCCTGTCAAGAATCCCGCGATGGCGGCGGACGGCATTCTGGAGCTGACGGATATCAAGTCCGCGCCCTATCCGGGCGCGTCGGTCGTGCCGGAGTACTGCCGCGCGACGTTTGACCGTCGGCTGCTGGTCGGAGAGACACGCGAAAGCGTGCTGGAACCGATTCGGGAAATTCTCGACCGCCTTCATTCCGAGGACCCCAAATTTCGTGCAGAGATATCCTATTCCTGCGGCAAGGAGCGGTGCTATACGGGCAAGACCATCGCCGCCGAACGCTTTTTCCCCGCGTGGCTTGAGGACCCCGCTTCGCCGTGGCTTCAGGCGATCATGGAAAATATCTGCGCCAAGGGCTATCGTCCGAAGCTGAGCGGCTATCGTTTTTGCACCAACGGGAGCCATTACGCCGGTGAGGCGGGCATCCCGTGTATCGGCATCGGCCCCTCCTGCGAGGAGCTGGCACACACTGTCGACGAATTTGTCGAGCTGAACGAGCTGTTTGCCGTCGCGGATTATGATACCGCCGTTATGGAGACGATCCTCCGCGAAAACGACTATTTCAAAAAGGACTTGCAAACGGCACTCTGAAACGCTATGATAGTAAATACTGCAAGAGTGCAGACAATACAAGGAGGAAAATTAAAAATGGCTTTTTGCAGAAACTGCGGCAAGCCGCTAAACGATAACGCGGCGTTTTGCACCAACTGCGGCGCACCTGTGGACGGCGCACAGCAGGCGGAACAGAGTCGGCAGACGCAGCAGTCGGGCGCATCCGACAACTTTTTCCGTCGGCTGCTCGATACTCCGAATTACACCGCGTCCATGCAGCGCGAGGATATCTCTGCGAATCGCGCAATGGGCATCCTGAGCTATATCGGCCTGCTGGTGCTCGTGCCGATCTTTGCGGCGAAGCAGTCCAAATTCGCGCGTTTCCACGCAAATCAGGGACTGCTGCTTCTGATCGGCGACGGCGCGGTCACGGTCACGGCGTGGCTTGTGGGCTATCTGCCGTATTTCCTTCGGTGGCCTCTTCAGCTTGCCGTCAATCTGGCATGGATTCCGCTGACCTTCCTTATGGTCGTCGGCATCGTCAACGCCGCGCGCGGGCTTGCAAAGGAGTTTCCCGTCGTCGGTAAGCTGCGCATCCTCAAATAAAACACTACGGCCGCTTCATTCTTATGAAGCGGCCGCAGTGTTTTCAGACTGTCAAAAAAGTCCGTAATCGTCAAAATCGGCTAACTTTTTAACAGAATTTTTCCATCTGAGTTTTGATTTGAAAGAACGAGATATTCCGAACTATATAATGCGAAATCTGCTTGCTTCGCAAGAATTTTGACTTACTGCGCAACTCACGCCCTACCGTACCCACGTACGCCGACGGGCGTGAGTTGCTTGTCTTCCGAACTTTTTAGCAGTCTTTCGCAGCAGTTTTATGTATTTTCGCTGTCGGGGCGTTCCAGATAGATCAGCAGGACGGCAATATCCGCCGGGGAGACGCCGGAAATACGGCTTGCCTGACCGACGGAATGCGGTCGGATCAGGCTGAGCTTATCGCGCGCCTCCAGACGCAGACCGCCGATCGCGCGATAGTCGATATCCGACGGCAGCAGACGGGCCTCCGCCTTGGAAAAGTCTTCGATCTGCTTTTGCTGACGTTCGAGGTAGCCCTGATATTTGATGCGGATCTCGACCTGCTGCGTAACCTCATGCGGCAGCTCCGGCCGTGTACGGTCGAAGGGCGCTAGGCAGTCGTAGTCAAGCTCCGGACGACGCAGAAGATCGGCAAGCCGTGCCGAGCTGACGACCTCGGACGAGCCGACGGAGTGCAAAAAAGCGTTCAGCTCCGGCGTTGCGGGCGTTCCGGTCGACTCAAGGCGCTTGATTTCGTTTGCCACGGCGGCGTATTTCTCCCGAACGGCGGCAAGCTGCTCGTCGGAGATCAGGCCGATCCGATGTCCGATCGGGCAGAGACGCTCATCTGCATTATCCTGACGATGCAGGAGCCGATATTCGCTTCGAGAGGTCATGATGCGGTACGGCTCCTCCGTACCCTTCGTCACAAGATCGTCGATCAGCGTTCCGATGTAGCCGTCGGAGCGCTTAAGGATCAGAGGCTCCCGCCCGAGAAGCTTCAGGGCGGCGTTCACGCCCGCCACAAAGCCCTGCACGGCGGCTTCCTCGTAGCCGGATGAGCCGTTGAACTGTCCCGCACCGTAAAGGCCGGGTACTTTTTTGCATTCCAGCGTGGCATAAAGCTCCGTCGGGTCGACGCAGTCGTATTCGATCGCGTAGGCCGGGCGGAGCATTTCCGCATGCTCCAGCCCCGCGACGGTGTGCAGCATGGCGATCTGAACATCCTCGGGGAGACTGGAGGAAAAGCCCTGCAGATACATTTCGTCGGTGTTCAGGCCGCACGGCTCCAAAAAAAGCTGATGGCGCGGCTTATCGGCAAACCGGACGACCTTGGTTTCAATGCTGGGACAGTATCGCGGGCCGACACCCGTGATCGAGCCGTCATAGATCGGACTTCGGTCGAGGTTTGCGCGGATGATCTCGTGGGTGCGCTCGTTTGTATAGGTCAGGTAACAGACGGCCTGATTGTTGACGGGCGTCTTGGTGGAAAGCGAGAAAGGCTCCGGATCGGCATCGCCGGGCTGAAGCTCCATCTTGGAGAAATCGACGCTGCGGGCATTGATGCGCGGCGGTGTTCCGGTCTTGAAGCGGCGCAGGGACAATCCGAGTGCGGAAAGACTTTTCGTCAGCTCCGGTGCGGCGCGCATCCCGTCCGGCCCGGAGGGGATCGAGCAATCGCCCGTGATCACGCGGCTGTCCAGATAGGTCCCGGCGGCAACGACGCAGGCGCGGACGTCATACTGTGCGCCCAACTGCGTTACAACGCCGCAGATCGCGCCGTCCTTTGTCAGCAGCTCGGTCACGGTCGCTTGTTTTAAATCCAGATTCGGTTCGCGCTCAAGAATATGCTTCATGTGCTCCTGATAGCGCCGCCGATCCGCCTGTGCGCGCAGAGAATGGACAGCCGGGCCCTTTCCGCGGTTGAGCATACGGTACTGGATGCAGCAGGCGTCGGCAGCCTTGGCCATTTCGCCGCCGAGCGCGTCCAGCTCGCGGACAAGGTGGCCCTTGCCCGTGCCGCCGATGGCGGGGTTGCAGGGCATATTCCCGACCGCGTCGAGATTGATGGTAAAAACAACGGTATGCAGGCCGAGCCTTGCCGAAGCAAGTGCCGCTTCGATCCCGGCGTGACCTGCGCCGATCACTGCGACATCATAGGTTCCTGCAAAATATTGCATGGGTATCAAGTCCTTCGATTCACAAATTTTTACAGGGGAGACTGCTTGATCTTGGAGAAACGGCGGGGATAGGCGGGCGGCGTCGGACGCACCTTTTGAATGACCAGAATGCGCCTGACGGCCCCGTCAAGCTCGTAGTCGACCGAACGGTCGAGCCGACCGCCGAGAACGGAGATCGCGTGCGCCGCTTCTTCCAGCTCCGCTTCGGCGGCGGCAGCCTTCATGGCAAGAAAGCAGCCGCCGACCTTGACGAAGGGGATGCAAAGCTCACAGAGAAGGTTCAGGCGGGCCACGGCGCGGGAGGTCACAATATCGAACTGCTCCCGCTCCGGATATTCCTCGGCGCGGGCGGCGACGCAGTGCGCCGAAACGCCCATAGCCTCCAGCGTTTCGCGCAGCCAATTAACGCGTTTTTGCAGGCTGTCAAGCAGCGTCAGGTCGATAGACGGCTCGGCAAGCTTGAGCGGCACACCGGGGAATCCCGCGCCGCACCCGACATCCAGAACGCGCTTTTCGCGGAAATCCGCCGCGTTGAGCAGCGCCAGCGAATCGGCAAAGTGAAGCCGCGCCACGGCGTCCGGTTCGGTGATCGCGGTCAAATTCATGACCTGATTTTTTTCCAGCAGCGCCGTCCCGAAGACACAGAATTGGGCGAACTGTTTATCAGATAGGGTGATGCCGAGGCGGCGGCATTCTTCGCGCAGGACGGTTTCCATGGGAGCCTCCTATTTTCCGACGCAAAAGCGTTCAAAGATTCGATTGGTGATGTCCTCTCGGACGGTGTGCCCGGTTACTTCGCCGAGTGCCTGCATGGCTTCCTCGGCATCGGTCAGCACGGCGTCCGGCGTCAATCCGACGGAAAGCGCGGTCCGGGCACGTCCGATCGCCTCGCGGGCACGGGTGATCGCTCCGAACTGGCGGGCATTTGTCAGCAGCGAGCCGTCGCAGCGCAGCTCTCCGGCGTACCACTGTTCGATCAGCGCCGTCAGAGCATCCAGACCCGCGCCGCTGTGCGCAGAGACGGAAACGACGTTGTCAAGGGGCAGGGAAGTCGTACGCGCGGGAAGGTCGGACTTGTTCAGAATGCCGATACAGCGCGGCGCGGCCTTTGCCGCCTCCATGGCGCGGTGATCCTCGTCGTTCAGCTCCTGCGACGCGTCGCAGACGAACAGCGCAAGCTCGGCCTCCCGTGCCGCCTGCTCCGAACGCGCTACACCCAGAGCCTCGATGCGGTCGCCCGCTTCGCGGATACCGGCCGTGTCGGTCAGACGCAGCAAAACGTGGCCCAAGCGTACCGGCTCTTCGACGGTATCGCGCGTGGTGCCTGCAATGTCCGTGACGATCACGCGTTCATAGCCCGCCAGGGCATTGAAGAGACTGGACTTTCCCGCGTTCGGCCGCCCCAGCAGGACGGCCTTTACGCCGTGCTTGAGATGGCGGCCCTGCTCGTAGGTGGAAAGCAGCGCGGTCAGCGCGGCCTCTGCCTGCTCCAATGTGCGGGAAAGCTCCGCAGTCCCAAAATCCTCGATGTCCTCGTCGGGATAGTCCAGAACGGCGTGAAAATGACTGCACAGGTCGGTCAGACTGTCGTAGACGGGAAGTATCCGCTTTTGCAGCGCACCGGAGAGCTGACCGGCCGCGTTGGCCGCGGCGTCGGCGCTCTCCGCGTCGATCAGATCGACCACGGCTTCCGCCTGCGTCAAGTCGAGCTGGCCGTTCAGAAAGGCGCGTTTGGTAAATTCGCCCGGTCCGGCCTGACGCGCACCGGCGGCAAAAAGCGCCTCCAGACCTGCGGCCAGCATGGCGGGACTGCCGTGGCATTGCAGCTCCACGGTGTCCTCACCGGTGTAGCTGTGCGGTGCACGACAGTATACGGCCATTGCCTGATCGATCACGCGTCCGCTGCGGTCGTGCAGCGTGCCGAGAAGCAGCTTCCGATCCGGTGCGTCCTGCAGCGGAAGCCTGCAGTCAAGGGTAAAGACCTGCCCGGCGACCTCGGCACAATTCGGACCGGACAGGCGCAGAATGCCGATCGCGCACGGAGCCTTTCCCGTGGCGACGGCAGCAATTACATCATTCATGGTCAGTTCAGATGCTCCTGAAGGAAGTCGGCAAGCTCGGCCATGCGGCCCTCGGCAAACGGAGATTCCATTTCCGCTTCATCCAGCAGATTCAGGATCGTATTGCCGCCGGAAAGCTCCATGAGCCTGCGGTAGAGCGCCAGACCGTCGCCGCTTGCCAGCTCGCGCTGATAAATTTGCAGGGCGGCGTCGTTAGAGACGCAATAGCTGATAACGTAGAACGGCGCGATGAAGAAGTGCTGAATGTCGATCCAGCCCATGCCGATCAGGTCTTCCATACCGGAAAAGCTCATTCCGAACTCCTCGCTGCATTCGACAAACAGCTCGTTCAGGCCCTCGGCCGTCAGCTTCTCGTCCGGAAGCTCATAGGCACGCTGCTCAAACTCCGCGTAGGAGGCCTGACTCAGAAATACGCTGACGGAATCGGCAAGCTTGGAGGATGTCAGCAGCGCCCGCTCGCTCTCGCTCAGCTCCGCGCGGCCCAGCGTCAGAAATTCAAGGCCCTGAGAAAAAATCTCGTTACAGTCGATGGAATCCGTGGCGCCGCAGTTGACATAGCCGTCGACAAAGTGTCCAAATTCATGCGAAACGGTCAGCAGATCGTCAATCGTGTCGGTGGGGGAAACGTAGAGGAAGGGCATTTCGTAGGAATTGAGGTAGGTCATATAGGAGCCGGGCAGCTTGCTGCTGGACTCCGTGATGTCGTAAAGCTCATAAGCGGTCATGTATTCGTAGGCGGTCGCGATCTCGCCGCCGAAGGTATATACCGTCTTGCGGAAAAGCTCCATCGTTTCGTCGGTGTCCATCTCCCGCGAATAGGTGTTCATCGCGGCGGTATAATACAGCGGAGAAAGCTCGCGGGCGATGTCGGCGGTATACTGTGAGACCTGCGCGGGCGTATAATCGCGGCGGTAGTAATATTCGTAGGCAAAATCGGCAAAGCTGTCATATTCCAGCTCGGCGGCGATCTCCCTGCGTACCCGAATGAGACGGATAAACAGGTCGGAGGCCAACGGGTTGTACTTTTCGTAATAGAGCCGATAGGCGTCCATGAGACTGAAATAATCCAGATCGGAGGCAAACAGATCGTCGACGAGGACCTCCTCGCCCTCCCATTCGATCGTCCGGTCGCTTTGCAGCGCCATATACTGCGTTTCCAGCTCGGATTCCTGCTGCATCAATTCAACGACGCGGTCTTTGGTATAGATCTGGTTCTCGTCGTAGAAATCAAAGAAGCCTTCGGTAAAATACTCCCGCTCCAGATCATCCCGCAGCGGGCTTTGCGCCATGGCAACATAGCATTTTTCCTGCGCCTGCGATACCAGCGGCGACTGCGCTTCGCACCAATTGTACTCCTCGTCGTAAAAGCTGTCGTTCAGGTCGAGGGAGTAGTGGATATAGGCGAGAGAATCCATTGTGGTAAAATAGAGATAGTCGGTATAGACCTCGTCGAAGCGCGTCAAAACCTCATCGAGAGAGGCATCGTCTTCGACCAGCTTCTGCACCTCGGCAAAGCCGCTGCGGATCGCGTCGGTGTCCGGGCGGGTGTATTCCATTTCCGAAAAGCGGCATTCCGGCAGGGTACCCTGCATGGGTCGTTCATATTCCGTGTAGGGGACATAGGAAGCCGGCTCCGTCGGTTCGGCGGGGTCCGTCGACGGCTTACCGGAGGAGGCGGGAGCGGTGGACAGAAAGCTCCCCGACGGTTCGCGCGGGTAGAAGAAGGAGAAGGTGCAGCCCTGCAATAAAAGCGCGACGATCAGCAGCAGCGCGGGCAGAACGATAAGGCGTTTTCTTTTCATGGAAGACTTCCTTTCTGTATTTTATAAAACCTGTAGGATGCAGCCCTTGAGATAATGCGAATGCTCCTCGCAGAGAGCGGCGGGATGGTCGCGCGACTGGATCAGCCGCTCCAGAAGACGGACGGAGCGTCCGCTGTCCGCTGCCGCCTCGCGCAGCATTTTTTCAAAAAGCGGCTGCGTCATGAACTGGCTGCATGAGCACGTCAGCAGGAAGCCGCCGGGCGTCAGCATCTGCATACAGCGCAGGTTCAGCTCCTTGTAGCCGCGATACGCGGCGTCCAAGGCACGCTTGCTCTTGGCGAACGCGGGCGGGTCGCAGATCACGGTGTCGAAGCGCTGCGGCTGTGTGCTGTAGAGCTTCGCAAGATCAAATACGTTGGCGCAGACGGTCGTGATGCGGTCCTCCACGCCGTTGCGCGCGGCGTTTTCGCGCACCATTTGCAGCGCGGCCTCGGAAACGTCCACGGCCTCCGCGCTTGCCGCGCCGTAGAGCGCCGCATGAATGGCAAAGCCGCCCGTATGGCAGCAGAGATCGAGCACGCGGCGGCCGCTGCAATAGGGCTTGAGGCGGCCTCGGTTTTCCTGCTGGTCGAGGAAGTGCCCGGTCTTTTGCCCGTTGACGATATCCACGGCCATCAGCGCGTCATGCTCGCGGATCACAAGCTCCGGCGGGACGGCGCCGTAGACACAGCCCTTTTGCTGGGGAAGCCCCTCCTTTTCGCGGACGGAGATGTCGTCGCGCTCGTAAATGCACGTCGGCTCGAGCAGCTCGATCAGCGCGTCGATCACGTCCTGCTTGCGGCGCTCCATGCCGAGGCAGACAATCTGGAAGGAGAGCGCACTGCCGAATTTGTCGACCGTCAGGCCGGGCAGACCGTCGGACTCTCCGAAAACGACGCGGCAGGCATCGGAAAAGCCGAGAAGCCTGCGGTATTCCCACGCCGCGCCGATGCGCCGACGGATAAAGGCGGCGTCGATCGCTTCCTCGCGGTCGCGGGTCAGAACGCGCACGGCGATTTTGGAGCGGCTGTTGAAAAAGCCCTTTGCGATGAAGCGCAGCCGACTGTCAAGCACCTCTACGACGTCTCCGTCGCGGCATAGCTCGTCGACCCAGTCGATTTCGTTGTCATAGATCCACCGATTGCCGGAAAGCAGCGAAAGCTCTTCGCCCCGCCGCAGGCAGATTTGTCCGATCGCCATGGATTTCCTCCCTGTAGAGTGATACTCTAAATTATAGCATATTTTTCTGCCTTTGCACAGAGAAAATCCGCTTTTCCGACTGTGAAAAACGGAGATTTTTTTCACGCGGACGTTTGCGGACAAATGTGGTTTCCATAAAACCGCCGCAGAGCACTGTGCATAAGCCTGTGAAATTGTTGATAACGCATGTTCATAAGCGCAAAAAAGCCCGGAAGAAAGAAAATTATGTAAACTTTGCGGTGTATCTGACAGGCGGACACCGAAAGCGGCCTATGGTCAAATTGCCGAATCGTTTCAAAAAAATTTACAGAAAATCCTGCCGACTTCTAGCATTTTTACCCGAATCTATGTTATAATTTATCATGCGTCTTTTTGCAAACGCATTCGATAGAAAACAAACTGTTCGTTTTGGAGTTTTGAAATATGCTGGAGCTGCTTTCTCCCGCCGGGTCCATGGAGGCTCTGCACGCCGCCGTCTGTAACGGAGCCGACGCGGTTTATCTCGGCGTCGACTCGTTTAACGCGCGGCGCGGAGCAAGAAATTTCACATTGCAGGAGCTGCCGGAGGCCGTCCGTTACTGCCATATTCGCGGCGTCAAGGTGCACCTGACGCTCAATACCTTAGTTTCAGACCGCGAGCTTCCGCAGGTCGCCGAGCTGGTCGCCGCCGCTGCCAGAGCCGGTGTGGACGCGCTGATCGTGCAGGACTTCGGCGTTGTTTCACTGTGCAGGCAGATCGCACCCAAGCTCCCGCTGCACGCGTCGACGCAGATGAGCATTCATTCTCTCGAGGGCGTGCGGCAGGCCGCCGCGCTGGGCGTTTCCCGTGTGGTGCTTGCGCGGGAGCTTTCGCGCGAGGAGATCGCGCAGATCTGCCGCAGCAGCCCCGTGGAGATCGAGGTTTTTGTTCACGGTGCGCTGTGCATGTGCTATTCCGGCCAGTGCTATATGTCGTCCGTAATCGGGCAGCGCTCGGGAAACCGCGGCCAGTGTGCCCAGCCGTGCCGACTGCCGTACGGCTACGACCGCTTTGAGGAAAAATATCCGCTGAGCCTGAAGGATAACTGCCTTGTGCAGTATTTGCACGATCTCGACCGTCTGGGCGTGGCGAGCATCAAGATCGAGGGCCGTATGAAGCGGCCGGAATACGTCGCCACGGTCACGGGGATTTACCGCAGTGCGCTTCAGGGCGAAACGGTGAACGAGCAGACGCTTCGGATCCTGCGCGGCGCTTTTTCCAGACAGGGCTTTACGCAGGGATATTACCTCGGCCGGGCGGGGGACGATATGTTCGGCACCCGCGTGCGCGAGGGAGAGAATAAGGAGCTGATGCAGGCCGCACGCGCCTCTTATGAGGGCGTTGAGGCAAAGCGGGTCCCGGTGAAGTTCTATGCTGTGATCGAGCACGACAGCGAAGCGCTGTTAGCCGTGCAGGACGAGGACGGCAACGTCTGCAAGACGCAGGGAGCCGTTCCCCAGCCCGCCATCAATCGGGAGCTGACGCAGGAGGAGCTGACCGAGCGCCTTTCTAAAACGGGCGGAACGCCGTTTTTCTGCCGGGAGGTGCACTGCAAGCTCGACCGTGACCTGAGCCTGCCTGCGGCGGAGCTGAACCGAATGCGCCGCGAGGTGCTGACGCACCTGATGGCGGTGCGCGGAAGAACGGAGCCGCCGGAGCTGAACCGCCCGACAAGGCCGATGCGCTTTTCCGGCACCAGAAAGCCGCCGGAGCTGACGGTGAGCGTTTTGAAAACGGCGCAGATCACGCCGAAGCTGCTGGAAATGCGGCCCGCCGTGCTGTATGTTCCGATTTCGGAGATCGAAGCGCATGCGGATTTTTACCGTTCGCTCACCGCAAAGCAAAAAATCGCGGCGATCCTGCCGCGCGTGGTGCGCGAACCGGAGAACGGAACGCTGCTTACTGCTTTGGGCATCGCGGCCTCGGCCGGCGTTCGGCGGGTGCTGATCGGCAATATCGGGCAGCTTGAGCCTGCCAAGTCGCGCGGCTTTGAGATCGCGGGAGATTTCGGCCTGAACCTCTTTAATTCGAGGGCGATGGCGCTGCCCGCAGAGCTGGGCATGGTTTCGGCGACCGCTTCGTTTGAAATGTCGCTGCCGCAGCTTCGCGACCTTTCCAAGCCGCTGCCTACCGAGCTGCTGGTCTACGGACGGCTTCCGCTGATGCTGACGGAGCATTGTCTGATGAAAAGCCGCAGCGGCGCCTGCGCCTGTGCCGGAGGAAATACCAGGCTGGTCGACCGCGTCGGCGCGGAGTTCCGCGTCGTGCGCGACTGCAATACCTGCCGAAGCGTGATCCTGAACGGGAAAAAGCTGTATCTTTTGGATAAAAAGAGCGAACTGCGGGAGCTGGGCCTTTGGGCGCTTCGCATGGCCTTTACCACGGAGAATCCCGCCGAGATCGACGGCGTTCTTGCCGCGTGGCAGGGTGACGCTCACTTTGAGCCGGGCGGCTGCACCCGCGGCCTGTTCCTGCGCAGAGTCGAGTAATTTTTAAAAGCATAACGGCCGCTTCATACCGAGGCGGGCCGAATCAATAAACAGCCAAGATAGAAATGGAGATCATAGATTATGGGTATCATTTTAGCATCCACGTCCCCGAGAAGAAAGGAACTGCTCGAGCGCATGGGACTGGACTTTGTCGTTCGTGTTGCGCACCACGATGAAACGATGAATCCCTTTAACAATCCGGCCGAGGAGGTCGCGCGAGTCAGCGCTCTCAAGGCGCGCGCGGTCTATCCGAACTGCCTTGACGACGATATCATCATCAGCGCGGACACGATCGTGGTCTGCGACGGCCTGATGATGGGAAAGCCGCATTCCGAAAGCGAAGCGTTTTCCATGCTTCGCCGCCTCTCCGGCCGCGACCATCAGGTTATGACCGGCCTGACGATCCTCGAGGGCGAGCGCGAGGAAACGACCACCGTCACGACGACACTGCGCTTCCGCCACCTGTCCGACGAGGAGATCCGCGCCTATATCGCTACGCGCGAACCGATGGACAAGGCGGGCGCTTATGCGATCCAAGGCTATGCGGCGATGTTCGTCGTCGGTCTGGACGGCGACTATTACAATGTGATGGGACTTCCTGTGTGTACGCTGACGCTCATGCTCCGCAGACTCGGTGTCAAGCTGCTGGGCTGTTGAGGTGAGATGAATTGAGAAAGCGAATTTCCGGCCGCGTAAAGCTGATCGTTGTATCGGCACTGCTGCTGGCCGTTCTGACGGCGATCATCTCGGCGCAGTTCGGCGCGACGTGGGCGCAGAAGGCGGTGCAGGCGGTCCTCACGCCGATCCGCAGCGGCGTCAACTCCATTTCCGTTCAGGCGGAGCGTTACTATAATTACATCTTCAAGTATGAATCGCTGGAAGCGGAAAACAAGTATCTCATGAAGCGCAACGCGGAGCTGGAGGAGCAGGCGCGTCAGGTCGATCTGCTCGAGCGCGAGAACAGCCGCCTGCATGAGCTGCTGCATCTGGCAGAGGAGAATATCGACTACGAATTTTGCGAGGCCTATGTTATCTCGTGGGATTCGTCGAGCTGGAAGAGCACCTTTACCATCGGGAAGGGCACGAACGCGGGCTTGGAGACGGGCATGGTCGCCGTGACCGAAAACAAGCAGGTGATCGGCCAGATCACGGAGGTCGGGCCGAACTGGGCGACGATCACGACGATTCTGGATTCCTCCATGGAGATCAGCGCCTATGTCGCCTCGTCGGGCCATACCGGCGTTGTTCAGGGCGCGTATACCACGGGAAACGCGGGAAAGCTCCGTATGAACTATCTGCCAAGCTCCGCCGTCCTGCGGAACAACGATCAGGTCGTTACCAGCGGCTCGACCGTGTACCCGAAGGACCTTGTTCTGGGCTATGTGACGGACGCGGGCTTTGACGAGACGGGTGTTTCCAAGTACGCCGTTTTGGAACCGGCCGCCGATTTCGGCAGCTTGGAGCAGGTCTTTATCATCACGCACTTTGTCAGCGGTTGAAAGGAGCGGCAGAATGCTCGATAAGCTCTATATAACGCCGCGGCAATGGCTGCATATTCTGCGCTGGGCGCTCTATGCGCTGCTGCTGCTGACGGCTATGATGCTCCAGACGGTGGTGCTCGGCAATCGGACGCTTTTGGGGACGCATCCGGATTTCATTCCGGTTGTGATCACCTGCGTCTGCCTGCGCGAGGGTGCCGAACGCGGCGGACTGTTTGCGCTGCTGGCGTCGCTGTTCTGGTATCTTTCCGGCGCGGATCAGGGCAGCCTCAGCATTGCCGTGCTGACGATCGTTCCCGTGGCGGGAACGCTGCTTTGCAGCCAGATCCTTTCGGAACGGTATTTTACGAGCCTTGCGCTCTCGTTTCTGACGCTGCTCGTGCAGCAGTGCCTGATCTTTGCCGTTAAGTCTCTTTTCGGCGCGATGGACGGCAGGCTGTTTTTGACGACGCTGCTGCCTTGCGTTTTCGTTTCCGTGTTGTCGCAGCCGATCGTTTATCTTTTGACGCGCTGCATCAATCGAATCGGTGATAAGTATGAATCAACATAAATTTTCTGTCCGTCTCATCAGTCTTCTGACCCTTGCGGCGCTGCTGTTTACGGCGTTCTTCGTCCGCCTGTATGCCATTCAGGTCGTGCAGGCGGGAAAAATGGACCCGAACGCGCAGAACACGATCACCTATTATACGCGCGTCAAGGCGGCGCGCGGAGAGATCCTTGACCGAAACGGCAATGTCCTCGTAGGCAATCGCGCGTCGTTCAATCTGCTGATCGTGCGCGAGGTGCTCTACAGCTCGGGAAGCACCAACGAGTACCTGCGCAAGGTGGCAAATCTCTGCAAGGAGCGCGGACTGGAATACGCCGACCATCTTCCCGTCAGTAAGACGAAGCCTTACGAATATACCTTTGACAATTATTCCTCGCAGTGGAAGAGCTATTTTAACGACTATCTGCTCGATCGGGAATGGGACAGCGATATTTCCGCGCCCCAGCTCGTCAAGCGCATGATGAGCCGCTATAATATCCCGGAGGACTGGACGGAGGAGGAGGCGCGGCAGGTCATTTCTCTGCGCTATGAGCTGGATCTGCGCGCGTTGGATCAGAGTGCGCTTTCGACTTACGTTTTGCTGGAGGACGTGGATTCCGGTGCGCTGGCGGAGCTGAAGGAGCTGAACGTGCCGGGCATGACGGTCGAATCCTCGACCGTTCGGGAGTATCATACGCAGTACGCCGCGCACATTCTCGGGCGCGTCGGACCGATGAACTCCGACGAATGGGAGACCTATAAGGAGCTTGGCTATAAAATGGATGCCATTATCGGCAAGGACGGCTTGGAAAAGGCGTTTGAGGCCGAGCTGCACGGGGTCGACGGGACGCGCGAGACGACCGTTTCCACGGACGGCACCATTCTTGAGGAGCATTATATCGATGAGCCGATCGCGGGCAATAACGTCGAGCTGACGATCGACCTGAATTATCAGCAGGTTGCGGAAAATGCGCTCGAGGAGCTGATCCTCAACCTGCGGCGTGACGGCGTCGGTTCCCGAGGCGAAGGAAAGGACGCCAAGGGCGGTGCAATGGTAGTCATGAAGGTCAAGACCGGCGAGGTGCTGGTATCGGCCAGCTATCCGACCTTCGATATCACGACCTATTCCGAGAAATTCAACGAGCTGAAGAAGGCGGACTATGACCCGCTCTTCGACCGTGCGCTGCTCGGCGAGTATCCGCCCGGCTCCATTTTCAAGATGGTCACGACCATTGCGGCAATCGACAGCGGCGCCATTACCCGCGAAACCACGGTCTATGACAAGGGAATTTACGAACGCTTTGCAGATGTGGGCTATACGCCGCGATGTATGCTTTATACAACATCCGGCGCAACGCACGGCACGATCAACGTTATGCAGGCGATCTCCGTTTCCTGTAACTATTTCTTCTATGAGGCGGGCTGGCTGACGGGCATCGACCGCATCGACGCCACGGCAAAGGCGCTCGGCCTTGGAGAGCATACGGGCGTCGAGCTGGTCGAGTATATCGGCCACCGCGCCAATCCCGAAACGAAAAAGGCGCTATATAGCGGAGATTACAGCGCATGGTACGGCGGCGACACCATTTCGGCCGCCATCGGTCAGTCCGAGCATCTCTATACGCCGATGCAGCTCTGCTCCTATACCTGCGCGCTTGCCAATAAGGGCGTTCGTTACAAGGCGACCTTCCTGAAACGCGTGATTTCGGCGAATTATCAGCAGCTTTTGAAGGAAAACGAGCCGACCGTTTTAAGTAAGCTCGACATTTCCGACGAAGCCTATGCGGCCTATTCCGACGGTATGCGGCTGGCTGTTACCGCAGGCTCCTGCAACATCGTTTTCGGCAGCTATCCCGTTGCGGTCTGCGCCAAGACCGGCACCGCGCAGCACGGCGAGGGCGGCTCGGATAACGCGTCCTACGTCCTTTATGCGCCGCAGGAGGACCCCGAGATCGCGATCATGGTCTATGTGGAACGAGGTGCGCAGGGCGGCAACCTCGGCCGCGCGGCCAAAAAGGTGCTTGACGCCTACTATTCCGAAACGAATACCGTCGATACCGTCCCGGCGGAAAACAGGATCAACTGATCCGTTCCGCCGCACTGACACAGACTGAACCCCCGGTCTTGCATTAGGCAAGACCGGGGGTCGCGTTACAGATGTTAGGCTTATGCCTGATACTTTTCTATCCCTTGCGTGACTTCAGCTTTCTTTCGGCGCGGTCAAAGGTGTGCAGCCAGTCCGATTTTAAGTAATAGATCAGGAATATGATGCTGCTGACGGTCCATGTGAGCGGGTAGGCGCTGAAGATCACCCAGCGCTCCTTGACGATCGATACCATAACGGTGATATAGGTCACGCGCAGGAGGCACCAGGAGCCGAGCATGACCAGCATCGGTACCAGCGGCTTTCCCGCGCCGCGCAGGATCGCCGCGATGCAGTGCGAAAAGGCAAGGAAGCAGTAGAACAGTGCCTCAATGCGGGCCTGCTCTACGCCGATCGTTACGGCTTTGGGATTGTCGGCGTTGAAGGAGCGGACGAGCGGTTCGGCAAATACGATCAGGATCACGCCGATCAGCTCCGCCATGATGACCGAGCAGAGAATGCCGAAGCGCGTGCCGCGCTTTGTGCGGTCGTATTGCTTCGCGCCGAGGTTTTGGCCGACGAAGGTCGTCAGTGCCATTGCAAAGCAGGTGATGGGCAAAAATGCAAAGCCCTCCAGCTTGGAATAGGTCCCGCAGCCTGCGACCGTGACCGTGCCGAAGGCGTTGATATTCGTCTGTACGATCACATTGGCAAAGCCAATGATGGAATTTTGCAGGCCGGACGGAAGACCGTAGCGAATAATCTCCTTCATCATGCGCCAATCCGGCTTCAGCTCCCGCAGCTTGAGCTGGTAGACCGTGGGATAGCGGAACAGCCGATACAGGCACAGGACCATGCTGACAAACTGCGAAATGGTCGTGGCCAGCGCCGCCGACCAAACGCCCCATTTGAAGCCGCCGATAAACAGGAAATCGAGAGCGATGTTGACCAGCGAGGAGGCGATCAGGTAGTACAGCGGATGCTTACTGTCTCCGACCGCCCGCAGAATGCCCATGCAGAGGTTGTACATGCAGATGGCAAGGCCGCCGGCAAAATAGTAGCGGAAATATTCGACGGAATAGGGCATATTTTCAACGGGCGTGCCCATCTTTTCAAGAAGCCACGGCGTCAGGGCGATACCGGCGGCCGTCAGGAACAGGCCGGACAGAACGCCGAATACGACGGTGGTATGAATGGCACAGCGCAGCTTCTGAACGTCGTTTGCACCGTAATAGCGCGCGATCACAACGCCCGCGCCGACGGCGATGCCCGAAAAAAAGCCCACCAGCAGGAAAACCAGACTGGAGGTGGAGGTGACGGCGGAGTAGGCTTCATTGCTCAGAAACCTTCCTACGATCCACGCGTCCGCAGTATTATAGAGCTGCTGAAATACCTGCCCGAGCAGGATCGGCAGGGCGAAGAGCACCAGACCCTTCCAGATCGGCCCTCGTAAGAGATCGTCTTTGCTTTCTTGCATGTAATTCGCTTCCTTGTGTCAAAATATGTCGATGGATATTATAGCACGGCTTCGGCTGTTCGTCAACGCCCTGCGCCGTTCGACAAAAACCCCGTTTTTTCGTTGACTTCTCTGCCGCAGTACGGTATAATACAATAGATTATATATTCGGAAAGCGAGAAACGGGACCGGGCCGATCGGACCCCCGGCCGCGTTGCGGTCGAACGGAAGACAAGGTCTGCCGTCTCCCAAAGCTTTCTCAGATTGGAGCCATGCACATGAAAAAAGTATTGATCGTTCTGATCGTTTTGTTGGTGCTGGCGGCGCTGGCGTTCGGCCTTTACTATTTCCTGTGGACACCGGAAAATCTGGCCGCGCTCGGCGAGCGTTCGCTGGCAAACGGGAAATATTCCCGCGCGGTGTTCTTCTACGAGCACGCCGCCGAGATGGATCCCGAACGGCCGGAATATGCAATTGCTCTGGCCGATGCGTGGATTGAAAATGACAACTATACGCAGGCCGAGGTCACGCTGGTCAAGGCCATTGAGCGCGCGCCGAAGACGGAGCTTTTCTGCAAGCTCTCGGACGTCTTCGTCCGTCAGGGAAAGCTGCTCAACGCCCAGACCATGCTCGACGGGATCACCGACGAGACGGCCAAGGCGGAAATTGCACAGCGCCGACCGGCTGCGCCGCAGTTTTCCCCGGAGGGCGGAGAATATGACAGCTATGTCGAGCTGACCATGGAGGGAACGGGTACGATCTACTATTCCTTCACGGACGAATATCCCTCAAATTTTGACGAGCCGTACTCCGCGCCGCTCAAGCTGGAGGCGGGCAAAACGACCGTCAGCGCCGTCGCCGTGTCGGACGACGGCCTGGTCAGCCCGCTTGCCGTGCAGGATTATCTGATCGTCGGTGTGGTGGAGCCTGTGACCTTTGCCAGCGCGGAGCTGGAACAGTATATCCGCGAGACGCTGTATGTTTCCCGAACGGAGAGCGTGATGACCGACCAGCTTTGGCAGCTCAAGGAGCTTACCGTCCCGGAGGACGTGACGGACTATGCCGACCTGCAATATTTCACCGGCCTGACCTCGCTGACCGTCCATGACGGCGATATCGGGGACTTCTCCTTCCTGAACGCGATGCCCGCGCTGGAAAAGCTGGATCTCTCCGGCTGCATTCTTCCGGCCGACGCGGTCAGCGCCGTAGGCAATCTGACTGAGCTGACGGAATTGAAGCTCAGCGGCTGCGGCCTGTCCAATATCCAGCCGCTGACGACTCTGAACAAGCTTTCCGTGCTCGACCTCTCCAATAACAGTATCTCGGACATTTCGGCGCTCTCCGGCTGTACAAAGCTGACCGATGTGAATTTGCAGACCAACGCGGTCAGTACGCTTTCCAGCCTGAGTGGGCTTAGCGAGCTGGTGTCTCTGAATATATCGGAAAATGCCGTTACCTCGCTGGAGCCGCTTTCCGCCTGCGCAAAGCTCGAGACGCTTCGCGCCGACGATAACGGCCTTACAGATGTGCAGACGTTGAAAAATATGACCTCGCTGAGCGTTCTGACCCTTTCCGGAAATTCGATCACCGATATCGCCGCGCTGTCCGCCTGTACTGCAATGACGGAGCTGGACCTTTCCGACAATGCGGTCGTTTCCGTCGATGTGATCGCGCAGATGAAGGAATTGAAGGTCCTGAATATCAGCCATAATCAGGTCAAGTCCCTGCCGACGCTGAGTCAGGATGCGCACTTGCAGCAGCTCCGCGCATCGTACAATGCGCTTTCTGCTCTGGATGTCCTTGCGGGTCTCCCCGAGCTGACGTATGTCGATGTGGATTATAACGCCGACGTTGAGGACGTGGAGTGCCTTGCGACCTGCCCGCTGCTCGTGCAGGTCAATGCGTTTGGCACCAAGGTCAAGGAAGTCAAGAAGCTGACGGATATGAGCGTAATCGTCAATTACAATCCTGCCGATTGACCGCGTGATTAATATAGTAAAAGCGTTCCTTTCCCGCAGGGGAAAAGGAACGTTTTTTACTAAACTAATTCTGTTCGGTGAGCCGGTCCAGCAGCAGCTCCAGCGCCGCCTGACAGGCTGCGATCCGGTTTGCCTGTCGGTCGCCGTGCAGCTCCAGACGTTTGCAGCGGGTCTCTCCCGCGGCGGCACAGGCGACGAAGATCTCTCCGACGTTTGGATTTACGGGGTCGGCGGACGGGCCTGCGTTTCCGGTGATGCCGATGCCGTAGTCCGCGCCGAGCTTCTTCCGCACGCCCTCGGCCATTTGACAGGCGACCTCCTCGCAGACGGCGCCCTTTTGCGCAAGCAGCTCGTGTGAAACGTCGAGAAGCTCCTCCTTGACCGCGTAGGCATAGGAGACGACGCCGCCGAGGTAGACCGCCGACGCGCCGGGGACCTCGGTCAGAGCCGCGCCGAGGAGTCCTCCCGTGCAGCTCTCCGCCGTTGCCAGCGTCGCGCCGATCGTCGTCAGGGAAAGAATGGTGCTCTTTGCGTTGGAAGTCAGTGATTGATCGGTTCGTAACAAGCTAATCCCTCCATATCCGAGTGCCGCTCCGAGTGTGTTGAGGATCAGATCCTCCGTTTCGGCCGTGCCGGAACCGAGAATGAATTGCAGAAGCTCAATGCTCAGCGACAGCATGAATCCGCGCAGACATACAAGCCAAAACGGCACGCCGCGCCGACGCAGATAAGCGCCGAACGGCAGAAACCAGATGATATTGCCGAAGAATAAAAAGACAAAGTACAGCGATTCGCCGTTCAGCAGATTCAAAAAAATGGTTTGAAACGGAACGAGAACGAGTTTTCCGGAAAACAGCGCATGGGAAAAGCAGCCGTCGCGGAACACGGTAATGCGCAGAAGCGTGAGCAGATACAGGCAGAAAAGTGCGTCTACCAAACGACGTTTAGCCATGATAACGAACCTTTACAAGCTCCGTGGCGGCAAGCGCCCGCTCGATCAGCCCGTCAAAGTCCAGCATACGACAGGCGTGATCGACCTGCGCCTTGGTGGGCTTCGTTTTGGGATGACGCGGCGTAAACACTGTGCAGCAATCCTCGTAGGGGAGAATAGAGGTCTCCATGGTGCCGATTTTTCGGGCGATCGTGACGATTTCCTCTTTGTCCATGCCGATGAGCGGCTGGAAGATCGGAAGCTCGACGCACGCGCCCGTTACCGCCATGGCCTCCATTGTCTGCGAAGCGACCTGACCCAGGTTTTCGCCCGTGACAAGGCAGCCGCACCCGTGGTCGCGCGCGATCCGTTCGGAGATCATCATCATGAATCTGCGCATGATAAGCGTGAAAAATTCTTCGGGGCAGTTATCGCGGATCGCCTCCTGAATTTCCGTGAAGCCGACGATATTTACCGTCATGCGTCCACAATAGCGCGTCATGAGCCGCGCAAGCTCCAAGACCTTATCCTTTGCAAGCTCGCTCGTGTAGGGGTAGGAGAAGAAGTGGACCGCCTCCAGTTCGACGCCGCGTTTTGCGATCATGTAGCCTGCAACGGGGGAGTCGATGCCGCCGGAAAGCAGCACCATCGCCCGCCCGCCGACGCCGGTGGGAAGACCGCCCGCGCCCTGATCGGCCGGGCCGTGGACATAGGCGGCGTGGTCGCGCACCTCTACATAGACAGTATATGCCGGACGGTGGACGTCGACCTTCAGCGTCGGAATAGCCTCGGCGATCCGTCCGCCGATCTCCTGCGAGAGCTGAATGGAGTTCAGCGGGAAGCGCTTGTCCGAACGCTTGGATTCGACCTTAAAGGAGGGAGCGGCGCGAAGCTCGTCCTCCAGATACTCCATGACAGCGGCGAAGATCGCGTCCGGGTCCTTTTCGCAGGGACGGCAGCGGCAGAGGCTGATGACGCCGAACACGGTATGCGCCGCTTCCCATGCGCCGTCGAGGTCGCAGGCATCGTTTTCCGGCTCGACATAGAGGGTCGACTGCGTGATATAGACCCGGAAGTCGCCGTAAGGACGCATCCTGCGGCTGACGTTGGTTTTCAGCCGATTTTCAAATTGAAAGCGGTTGCCGCCCTTGAGGACGATCTCGCCAAGTTTAAGCAAAAACATTTCATTCATAATAATTTCCCCGATCCTGTGAAAATTGATAAGTACGATATTGGATCGCCTCGGCGATATGCTGCGGCTCGATCTGCGGACAGCCGTCGAGGTCTGCAATCGTGCGGGCGACCTTTCGGATGCGGTCATAGCTTCGTGCGGTCAGCCCGAGTGTTTCAAAGGCCTGCTTCATCAGCGCGGCGCAGGCGTCGTCAAGCTCACAGCAGCGCTTCAGCTCGGCGGTTTGCATACGGGCGTTGCACTTGCAGCTCCCGCCGGAAAAGCGTTCCTGCTGAATCTTGCGGGCGGCTTCCACGCGCTTTTTGATCTCTGACGACGGCTCCGGTTCGGAACGGCTGCGGAGTTGGTCAAAATTCAGCGCGGGGACCTCCACGATGATGTCGATGCGGTCGAGCAGCGGGCCGGAAATGCGGGAGAGATAGCTGTTAACAGATGCCTGCGTGCAGACGCATCGCCCGGAGGGGTCGCCGTACCAGCCGCAGCGGCACGGATTCATGGCGCAGACGAGCTGGAACTGACTGGGAAAGCTCGCGCTTCCGCTGGCGCGTGAGATCGTTACCACGCCGTCCTCCAAGGGCTGCCGCATGACCTCCAGCGTTTCCTTCCGAAATTCCGGAAGCTCGTCGAGGAACAGGACACCCTGATGCGCAAGGGAAATTTCGCCCGGGCGCGGGACCGTACCGCCGCCGGTCAGACCGGCCGCAGAGATCGTGTGGTGCGGCGAACGGAAGGGCCGGTGACGGACAAGCGGTGCGTCCGGCGTTAAAAGGCCCATAACGGAATGGATCTGCGTGACTTCAAGCGCTTCCTCGCGGGTCATATCGGGCAGAATGGAGGGAAGACGCTTGGTGAGCATACTCTTGCCGGAGCCGGGAGGGCCGACCAGCAGCACATTGTGCGACCCGGCAGCGGCGATCTCCAGCGCACGCTTGACGTTTTCCTGCCCCTTGACGTCCGCAAAGTCCGGCATACGCTCCGCGGATTCCTCCGGTTCCCACTTCGGCTGCGGCAATATCTCCGCCTCGCCGCGCAGATGCGCCGCGAGCTGCCGTACATCGGAAACGGGATAGACCGTCAGATCGCCGGTCAGCGTGGCCTCCTTTGCGTTGGCGGCGGGAACATACAGCGCGGTAAAACCTGCCCTTTTTGCCGCGATCGCCATCGGCAGGACGCCGTTGACGGGACGCAGCTTTCCCTCCAGACTCAGCTCGCCCAGAAAGGCCGCCTTTTCGCGCGGAAGCCTGCATACGTCCGTCGCCGCAAGAATGCCCAGAAGGATGGGCAGATCGTAGAGCGTACCGGATTTTCTGGTATTTGCCGGGGCAAGATTCAGCGTGATACGGCTGACGGGAAACTTGAAGCCGCTGTTTTTGATTGCCGCACGGACGCGTTCGCGGGCCTCCTTGACGGCGGCATCCGGCAGACCGACGATATCGAAGGCGGGCAGACCGCTTGAAATATAGCATTCCACCGAGACCGGATAGCCGCAAACGCCGTTCAGCCCAAGGGAATCAACATGGCTGATCATTTTCTCTCTCCTTCGGAACGAAAATCAAAAGCGATTTTTTCATTACCATCATACCGCAAAAAGCGGCAAATTACAAGGAAGTTTTTTACAGGCTCGTTTTGCGGCGTATTTCGGCAAAAAAGAGAAGCTCCGCCGTCGCGGCGGAGCTTCCCAGCCAAACAATTATGTCCTGAGCTATGCCCTCAGCGCGTCTATCGCGCGCTGCAGGTCGTCAGGCGCGACCCAATCCTCTCCGAGATAGAATACCAGACGGACCACGGCCTCCGGGTCACGGCCCTCGGGATCGAGGCGCAGCAAAAAATCCCACGCGGCCTGCTTTGCTGCTGCGACCTCCGGCGCGTCGGCCTCTTCGCGCTCCTGCGTGTAGTCGTCGTGCCGCCCGCAGGGGTGCTGGCAGCGGATGCAGTCGGGCGCAAGCCGTTCCTTTTCGCCGTGCAGAACAGCCACGGCCTCCTGCGTCGGAAGCCTGAGTGCGTTCAGCAGCAGCCTTGCGGCATCTGCGTCGACACCGGCGTCCATGGCCCGCGCAAGGCCGATCGCCGCGTAACGTACGGCCTTATCCATCCAGCTCTTCACCCTGCGGCGAGAGAATGACGATGCGGACAGGAATATCCTTTCCGCTTGCTGCCACGGCCTGTTCCACCGCATAGCTCAGACCGCCGCAGCACGGCACCTGCATCCGCGTTACAAGAATGGAGCGGATGTCGTTATGCCGCAGGATCGCCGTGAGCTTTTCGCTGTAATCGACCGCGTCGAGCTTCGGACAGCCGATCACGGTCACGCGGCCGTTCATGTACTTTGCGTGGAAAGCGCCGCAGGCGAACGCGGTGCAGTCGGCGGCGATCAGCAGATCGGCGCCCTGTAAGTACGGGGCGGTGTAGCCCAGCAGCTTGAGCTGAACGGGCCAGTTCCGAAGCGCTGACGTGCCGCCGAGCGACATCGCCCGCGCACCCGGACAGCCGCCCGGCTTCGGCTCGGTGCGTGGCAGCTTGGCGGCAAGCACGGCCGCTTCGTCGTACGCGGGCGCTTCGCGCTCGACAAAGCGGATGGCGTCCGCCGGACAGGCCGGGAGGCAGTCTCCGAGGCCGTCGCAGAAATGCTCGCGCATCAGCCGCGCCTTGCCGTCGACGATATCGATCGCGCCCTCGTGGCAGGCCGTGGCACACAGGCCGCAGCCGTTGCATTTGTTTTCGTCAATTTCAATGATCCGTCGAATCATGTTGGTTCCTTCTCCTTTTTCGCTTTGCGGCGGGCGGCGGCAGCCTCCTTTTGCTGTGCGGCGATCTTCATCATTTGCTCGTACATTTCGTCTCCGACGCATTGGCGGGCATATTTACACCATTGTACACAGCTTAGACTATCGTTATAAGCGACAAAACCGCATTTCTCGCATACGACCTCCGTATCGGTCGAAAAAATCTCGAGCGTGTTGCCGCACTGCGGACAAATGCGTTCCTCCAGCGTCGGCGTTCTGGGCTTGCCCTGACAGCCTTCCATAATCATCGGCAGCGACCTCCTTCCGCAGGGGTATTATATCGTGATTTCCGGCTTTCTACAAGAGGAAATGGTTGCTGTTTCGGACAAAATGTGATAAGATAAACAAAAGGAGGCATTGCCATGAGAGTTTTATCCGATCTGCGCCCGCAGGAGGCGCTTGCCTATTTTGAGGAGCTGTGCGCCATTCCGCACGGCTCGCGCGATACAAAGAGAATTTCCGATTATTGTGTAAATTTTGCCAAAGAACACGGCCTGCGCTATGTGCAGGACGCGCATAACAATGTGGTGATCTATAAGGACGCCGCGCCCGGCTACGAGGATCATCCTACCGTGATCTTACAGGGTCATCTGGACATGGTGTGCGAAAAGGATGCCGATTGCGATATCGACTTTTCGACCGACGGCCTGCGTCTGGCGCACGACGGACAGTATATTTATGCCGAGGGCACGACGCTCGGCGGAGACGACGGGATTGCCGTGGCCTACGCGCTGGCGGTGCTGGCGTCAAAGGAGCTGAAGCATCCGCCGCTCGAGGCGGTGTTCACCGTCGACGAGGAGATCGGTATGCTGGGCGCGGACGCAATGGACATGTCCGTCCTTCGCGGACGCGTGCTGCTCAACTGCGACTCCGAGGACGAGGGCATTCTGACCGTGAGCTGTGCGGGCGGCGCGACCTCTGCGCTGACGCTGCCGATCGGCCGCGCGATGTGTCTCGGTAAGGTCCTGCGCGTCGGCGTTAAGGGCCTGACGGGCGGACACAGCGGCGTCGAGATCAACAAGGGTCGCGCCAATGCCAACAAGGTGCTTGCGCAGACATTACGCGGGCTTCCGCTGCGCCTGATCTCGATCGACGGCGGCAGCAAGGACAACGCGATCCCCAGAGCGTCCGAGGCGTATCTGGTCAGCGAGGATCCCAAGCTTCCCGCCATGCTGAAGGAGCGGTGGGACGCGGTGCGCGCAGCGCTCCCGACCGGCGAGACGACTGTGGAATTTTACTGCGAGGAAGCGCAGTCCGACCTGCTGCCGATGGATTGGGAAAGCTCGGCCTATGCGCTTGAGCTGCTGAATGAGCTTCCGAACGGCGTGCAGGCAATGAGCGCCGATATCGAGGGCTTGGTACAGACCTCCCTGAATCTCGGCATTCTGGAAACACGGGCAGACGATGTTCGCATGACCTTCTCCGTCCGAAGCTCCGTGAACGCGGAAAAGGCCGCGCTGATCGAAACACTGCGGAAGCTCGGTGCCCGCTTCGGCGCGCGCTACGACGAGTCCGGCGAATACCCCGCTTGGGAATATCGCAAGGAATCACGCCTGCGCGATGTGATGGTGCGCACCTTCCGCGAGCTTTACGGCAGGGAACCGGTGGTCGAAGCCATCCATGCCGGACTGGAATGCGGCATTTTCTCCGACCGTCTGCCCGGCCTTGACGCCGTGTCGTTCGGCCCGCAGATGCACGATATCCACACCTCCCGCGAGCGGCTGGATATCGCCTCGACGGAGCGCACATGGGAGTATCTGGTAAAGATTTTAGAGGCCCTCTAAGATAAGCCCCAAAGGCCGAGAAACCGATTTTCGGTTTCTCGGCGTCAGACTGTCAAAAAAGTCAAGTTTGTCATTGCGAGGCCCCGTAAGGGGCCGTGGCAATCTCGCAGAATGATCCGGAATCTTCGGCAAACTCCGGCGAATCCGAAACATTTTACACGAGATTCCCACGTCGCTTCGCTCCTCGGAATGACATGACCGAGGGTTCTTTGACACGCTCAGCTCCCTCGTCAGAGGGAGCTGATAGCACTCACACAAAGGACGTTTTGAAGCAGATTTTAACAGTCAAAAACTGATTTAACGTTGTTTGATACAATGCATCAGGAGGTTTTATCATGAACCGTATGAAAAAACAGCGGGCACGATCAGAAGCAATATTGTTGCTGCTGCTTTGTATGGCGATGCTGCTGACAGGGTGCCATATTTCCGTTTTTGCTTATGATCCGCCAACCGTTGAAGATGCAGAGGACTGGCTTGAGGACAATCAGAAGGAGATACTCACGATTGTAAACTATCTGACCGGCAAAACAGCCGATGATATTTATATTGACGGCCCGGATGAGAAGGTATTCTCTGATTTCGATCATGTTGAGCTTGACGACCCGGAAGTGAAGAAGTGCGTGGAACGCTTGTGGAAGCACGGCTGTATGTCCATCACGAAGGGGACGGATAATAACTCCATTTCCTTTGAAATTTGGTCGCGCTCCATAGGCGAAGCACAGGCCGGAATTGCGCTTTCTATGGACGGCGAGAATTTACCGGATGAGAACTACTGCACGGAATTACACGCTCTTTCGGAGGACGGATGGTTCTACTATGTGGCGGATTACGAGCTTTGGCGCGTGCAGCAGCAGAACGGCACGGACGCTTCGAATTAACTGAGATACGCGGGGACCGTCGGCGGCGTTTCCGATGCCGCCGATGAAATGACATAACCGGTCCCTTGACACACGCAAGCGGAGAAGCCGATTTTCGGTTTCTCCGCTGAACCATGAATTATGGGGTGCATACATGCGAAAAAAAGCAATTGATCTATGCTTCGTCGTGCTGGTTTTCCTCGGACTGCTGCTCGGCTTGGCCAAGGCGGTTTTCCTGCCGAAGGAAATGAACGAGTATGAGAACCGCTACGCCGCGCAGCTTCAGATGCCGTGCCTTGCGGACTATGCCGACGGCAGCTTCCAGAACAGTGTGGAAAGTGCGCTGAACGACCAGACGCCCTTTGCTCAGCGGTTCAAAAAGCTCTATAATACTGCATCCTCCTCGCTGACCATGGCGCTGCTGCGGCCCGTTTTGCAGCCCGACCGGTACTACAGCCTCGGCAGTGTTCAGCTTTTTTCGGACTGGCTGACCTATCAGACGCGCGAGCTGGACGTGGTCGGTCCGAAGCTGGAGACGCGGGCGGAAATGCTGAACAGGCTGTTTGCCGCATATCCGCAGACGGAATTTTATGTCTATTATATTGAAAAGGACACCGATATCAACTTTGAGACGGGCGAGCGCATCGGCGCGGACGAGCTTCTGTTTTCGCGCCTTGATCTGCCGTCGGAGCGCTTGAAAAGCTACGAGATCGCGGATTTTTCCGAATTTTCGGAATATTTTTATCAAACAGACCACCACTGGAACTATCGCGGCTCCTATCGCGCCTACCGTGAGCTGCTGCCGTTTCTCGGCTGCGGCGATGCGCCGATCGAGCCGACCGCCACGCAGACGCTCGGCGACGTCTCCGGCTCGAAAGCGGCGGGAACAGGCATGGAGGGCTTCAGCGAACCGTTTACCGTTTACCGCTTCGACTTTCCGACGATGGACATTCGGCGAAACGGAGAGCCTGCGGCGGATTACGGGAAACAGGACGAGAATCCCGCAGAGAACGGCTCGGCGCTCAGCTACGGAGGCTTCTACGGCGGCGACGACGGCGAGGTCATTTTCGACACGCACCGGACCGACCGGGAAAACATACTCCTTCTGGGCGAATCCTACGACAATGCCGTGGTCAAGCTGCTTGCGTCCCACTTCGGACGGACGTATGCTGTCGACCTTCGTTACTATCGGGACTATATGGGAAAGGACTTTTCCATGGAGGACTATCTGCGCGAGAACAATATCTCGAAAGTCCTGCTGATCGGAAATATCGACTATTTTATTTCCGACGATTTTGCCTTGGAGAGCTGATATGGTTTTTAGTAGTCTTACCTTTGTGTATGCGTTTTTTCCGCTGGTCGTGCTGCTGTACTATCTGTGCAGAAACCGCGTTTACCGCAACACCGTCCTGCTGATCGCATCGCTGCTGTTCTATTCCTGGGGCGAGCCGCGTTTCCTTCTGCTGATGGTCGCCGCGACGCTGGCGGCATATTGCGGCGGGCTGCTGATGGAGTTGGGAAAGCATAAACGCCTTGTTCTGATCGTCACGGTCGTGCTGCTCACGGGCAATCTGTTTGTGTTCAAGTACCTGAACTTTTTTTCCGACAATCTGACCGCGCTCTTTGGCGGCACCGCTCTGCCGAAGCTGGTGCTGCCCATCGGCATCAGCTTTTATACCTTCCAGATCCTTTCGTATGTGATCGACCTTTATCGCGGGAAGATATCCGTGCAGCGGAATTTCTTCTATCTGCTGCTTTATGTCAGCTTTTTCCCGCAGCTTATTGCCGGGCCGATCGTCCGCTACGAAACTGTCGAGCAGGAGATCCGTGAGCGCCGCGAATCGATCGACGATGTCGCAGCGGGACTGCGGCGCTTTGTGCTTGGGCTGGCGAAAAAGGTGATCTTAGCCAATCACATTGCGCTGATCGCCGAGACGGTCTATGCGGGAGACAGCGCCGTTTACGGAACGGCGTTTTACTGGATCGCGGCGATCGCGTATGCCTTGCAAATTTACTTCGATTTTTCCGGCTACAGCGACATGGCAATCGGCTTGGGAAGAATGTTCGGCTTCCATTTTTTGGAAAACTTCGACCACCCCTATACCGCGCTTTCCGTGACGGATTTTTGGCGGCGGTGGCATATCTCGCTGTCGACATGGTTTCGCGATTACATCTATATTCCCCTCGGCGGCAATCGGGTCAAAAGGTCCCGCCGGGTGCTGAATATCCTTATCGTGTGGGCGCTGACGGGCTTCTGGCACGGCGCACAGTGGAACTTCCTGCTTTGGGGACTTTATTACGGCCTTCTGCTGCTGATCGAAAAGCTGTTTCTCGGACGCCTGCTGGAGAGGCTGCCGAAGTTTGTGCGCTGGCTTTATACGGCCTTTTTTGTGCTGATCGGCTGGGTGCTGTTTGACCTTGTCGATTTTTCATCGCTGCGCCATGCGCTGGAAATGATGTTCGTACCGCATAGCACGGACTGGACTGCCGCGATTGCGGCCGATGCCGAGATCCTCAAGGCGCTGGTCTATCTTCCGCTCGGGGCCGTATGCTGTCTGCCGCTGCTTCCGAAAAAAATCGAAAAGTGGACGCTCCTTGCCAATGCCGCCGCGCTTCTGCTGCTCGGCGTCTGCCTGATTTATATTCTCAGCTCCTCGTATAATCCGTTTATTTATTTCCGCTTCTGACCCTCGGCGGTTGCAAAATTCGAGCCGCTTTGATACAATAACCCCCGAATAACGATCACGGAGAGTGAATCATGCTAAAAACGATCAAAAAACGCTGGATCGGCGACCGTGCGTTTTATGCCATGGCCTTGGCCGTCGCCGTCCCGATCATGATCCAGAACGGCATTACGCAGTTCGTCAGTCTGCTCGACAATATCATGGTCGGCGCGGTCGGAGAGGCGCAGATGCGCGGTGTCGGCGTGGCCAATACGCTGATTTTTGTGTTTAACCTCGCCATTTTCGGCGCGGTTTCCGGCGCCGGAATTTTCGGCGCGCAGTTCTACGGCCGCGGCGACCATACGGGCGTGCGCCATGCCTTCCGCTTCAAGCTGCTTGTCGGCGCGGCGCTGACCGCGCTGGGAATCACCGTCTTTCTGATCTTCGGAGAACGGCTGACGATGCTGTATCTTCTGGGAGAGGGCAATGAGAGCGAACGCGCCGAGAGCTTCCTTCATGCGATGAACTATTTGAGGATCATGCTGATCGGCTTTGCGCCGTTTGTGCTTTCGCAGTGCTATTCCGGTACGCTGCGCGAATGCGGTCAGACCATCGTGCCGATGGTCGCGGGCGTCGTGTCCGTGCTGGTGAACCTGCTGTTCAATACGCTGCTGATCTTCGGCTACCTCGGCTTCCCCGAGCTGGGTGCGGAGGGCGCCGCTATCGCGACGGTGATCGCGCGCTTCGCCGAGGCGGCGATCGTCGTGATCTGGACGCACTGCAATCCTAAGAAAAACCCCTTTGCCGTCGGGCTTTATCGTTCTTTTCGTATCCCGAAGCGGCTTGCCGCGCAGATCGCAAAGAAGACCGTCCCGCTCATGCTCAACGAGACGCTCTGGGCAGGCGGCATGGCGCTTCTGAGCCAGTGCTATTCGCTCAGCGGACTGGTCGTCGGTCCGGCCTATACGATCTCCTCGACCGTTTCCAATGTATTTAATGTGGCATTCCTCGCCATGGGCAACGCCATCGGCATCATTGTCGGACAGCTTCTCGGCGCGGACAAGCCCGAGGAGGCGGTGGATACCGATCGGAAGCTGATCGTGTTTTCCGTCGCGATCTGCTTCGTGATCGGCGGCGTGATGGCGGCGGTGTCGCCGCTCATTCCGCAGATCTACAATGCCTCCGAGGAGGTCCGTTCATTGGCGACGGATTTTATTCTGATCGTTGCGCTGACCATGCCGATCAACAGCCTTGCCAACGCCTGTTATTTCACGCTTCGCAGCGGCGGACAGACCTTGGTGACCTTCCTTTTTGACAGCTTTTATGTCTGCGTTTTTACCGTTCCGCTGGCCTATGCCATGCACTATCTGTTCCACATGCCCATCGTTCCGCTGTTCCTGGTCTGTCAGCTTGTCGATATCGGCAAGTGCGTGATCGGACTTATTATGATTAAAAAGGGCCTTTGGATCAAAAATATTGTAAAGGACCGTACCAATGAACACGAAATTCTACCGGAAGCATAGTCTGCTTCGCATATTCCTATCCTATTTCAAGCCCCATCGGAAGCTTTTTGCCGTCGATATGCTGTGCGCCCTGATCGTCGCGGCCGTCGATCTGGCGTTTCCGATCGTGTCGCGCACGGCAATGAACAAGCTCTTGCCGACGAATGCCTATGCAACGTTTTTCCTGATTATGGGCGTAATGGCGCTTGCGTATCTGATCCGCGCGTTTCTCTACTATGTGATCTGCTATTGGGGCCATACCTTCGGCATTCGCGTGGAGGCCGATATCCGCCGCGACCTTTTCCGACACATGCAGAGCCTCGGCTATGAATTTTACGACCACAATCGCACCGGTCAGCTCATGAGCCGTCTGACTAGCGACCTCTTCGAGATCACGGAGCTGGCGCACCACGGACCGGAGGATCTGGTCGTGTCGCTGCTGACGATCGTGGGCGCGCTGATCGTTATGTTTACGATCGAATGGCGGCTGGCGCTGGTCGTCTGCGTGATCCTGCCGGTCCTGCTTGCAGTGGTTATTTCGCGCAGAAAGAAGATGCGCGCCGCCTCTAAGGGCGTCAAGGCCAAAACCGCGTCGATCAATTCGGAGATCGAGTCCTCGCTTTCCGGCATCCGCACGGCGAAGGCGTTTGCCAACGAAAGTGTCGAATTTGGAAAATTTTCAGAGGCAAACGAGCGGTTTAAGACCTCTAAACGGGAGTTTCACAAGGAAATGGGCATTTTTTCGGGTTCCCTTGAGTTCTTTATGTCCATTTTGTCCGTGGCGGTCATTGCCGTCGGCGGCTCGCTCATTATGCACAAGAATATGGAAATGGTTGATCTGCTGACCTTCAGCCTGTATATTTCCACCTTTATCAGCCCGGTCCGCAAGCTGGTCAACTTTTCCGAGATGTTTTCCAGCGGCTTTGCGGGATTGGAGCGCTTTGCCGAGCTGATGCGCATGGAGCCGAAGCTCTGTGACGCACCGGATGCGAAGGAGCTGAAAAACGTTCGCGGCGAGATTGTTGCGGACCATGTGTCCTTCGCCTATGAGGAGGACGCGGACGTGCTCGAGGATGTTTCCCTCCGCGCCGCGCCGGGGGAGACGATCGCGATCGTCGGCCCCTCCGGCGGCGGAAAAAGCACGTTGTGCCGCCTGATCCCGCGCTTTTACGATGTGACGGACGGCAGCATCCGCATTGACGGCACGGACGTCCGTGCGGTAACGCAGGCCTCTCTGCATCGGGCCATCGGCGTGGTGCAGCAGGACGTGTTCCTCTTTGCCGATACGATCGGCAATAATATCCGCTACGGCAAGCCCGACGCGACGGATGCGGAGATCGTCGAGGCGGCGAAACGCGCCGAGATCTATGACGATATCATGGCAATGCCGGACGGCTTTGACACCTATGTCGGTGAGCGGGGAACGCTGCTCTCCGGCGGTCAAAAGCAGCGTGTTTCCATTGCCCGCATTTTCCTGAAGAATCCGCCCATCCTGATCCTTGACGAAGCGACCAGCGCGCTTGACAGCGTAACGGAGGCAAAGATCCAGTCTGCGCTGGATGCACTGGCGGTCGGCAGGACGACGCTTATCATTGCCCACCGCCTTTCCACCATCCGCAGCGCCTCGCGTATTGTCGTGATCGCGGACGGACGGATCTGTGAGCAGGGGACGCATGACGAGCTGATGCGCCGCGACGGCCTGTATGCAGCTCTGCGCAAAACACAGGAGCTTTCGACATAAACGGAGTGTGTCGCCCCCCCTTTTTTGACAGTCCGGACGGCCTGTATGCAGCTGCATACAGGCCGTTTTTTGTTTTAAAATAGCTGAAAACGGAATATTTGCTTGCTTTTTTGATAAACATGTGCTACAATCATACGGCTATACAAAAAAGTAACACCATCGGCTAAAGAACGCATAGGATGGAAAAATCAGGAGAGGATGATCTCTGATGCAGTCAAAGCTCCGACCGGAAGAGGCGGCAAAGCATTTTCGGCTGAACGGAACGCCCGTGAGCTGCCGCGAATTTGGTTCCGGACATATTAACAGTACCTATCAGCTTAAAACGGATGCTGGCAGCACCTATATTTTACAGCGTATCAATAAATTTGTTTTCAACGATCCGAAGGCCGTCATGGAAAACGTCGGCGCGGTAACGGATTTCCTGCGCAGCCGCGTCGCGAATCCGCGCGAGGTGCTGCAATTCCAGCTTACGGACGCAAACGAGTACTACTATGTCGACGAGAGCGGCGAATATTGGCGCTGCTACGAGTTTGCCGACGGGATCTGTCTGGAAGCGCCCGAATCCGACCGCGATTTCTATGAAAGCGCCATTGCTTTCGGACGTTTTCAGGAGATGCTGAAGGATTTTCCTGCAAATACGCTGCATGAAACGATCCCGCTGTTCCATAATACGATCAACCGCTATCGCTTGTTTAAAGAGGCGCTTGCCGCCGACCGTGCGCACCGCGCCGCTTCCGTCGCTGAGGAGATCGCTTTTATTACGGAGCGCGAGGCCGAGGCCGGAACGATCTGCAAGCTGCTCGATTCCGGTGAGCTGCCCCTGCGTGTAACGCATAACGATACCAAGCTCAACAATGTCCTGCTTGATCGCAAGACGCGCAAGGCGCTATGCGTATTGGATCTGGATACGGTCATGCCCGGCTCGTCGCTTTACGACTACGGCGATTCCATCCGCTTCGGCGCGGCTACGGCGCCCGAGGATGAAAAGGACCTGTCCAAAATGGGAATCAATCTGGACCTTTTCCGCGTCTATACGGAGGGATATCTGACGGCCTGCCCCGGCTTGACGGAGAAGGAGACCGAGCTTCTGCCGCTCGGCGCGAAGATCATTACGTTGGAGCTTGCCGTGCGCTTCCTGACGGACTATCTCGACGGCGACCGCTACTTCAAAACGGCCTATCCCGAGCATAATCTGGTTCGCGCCCGTTCGCAGCTCAAGCTTGTCGCCGATATGGAGGCGAAGTGGCCGGAGATGCAGGGTATCGTGGCCGCCGAGGCGGCAAAGCGCAGGGCGTGAGGCCATACACCACCGACAGAAATTGAGGAAACGACAATATGAATTATTTAGGCATTGAATATTCCGTGCGCGATCTGCCGGAGCTTGACCGTGCGTTCATTCCCTTCGGCGTGTGGATCGACGCGTACGAAAAGGAAGCTGAAAAGCCCTTGGCGATCGCCATCGAGCGCGATAAGGGCAAGATATCCGTCCACCACACGAAAATTCACGGCACAAAAGAGCTTGCCGAGGCGGATTACCGCTTTGTCGAGCGCTATGTGAAATTCCTCCTGTGGTCGATCGGCGGCTTCCGCATCTATATCTGCGGCGACAGCGCCGTTGCACGGCGCCTGAAAGAGGCGTATACGCTTACAGGCGACCGAAAGTTCGACGTGCAGTTCATGCAGGATGTTTATGAGGTGCCCTTTGAGGTGATCGACTGCGCACCCGAGGATTTCCCGACGGCGAACGAGTCCTCCGTCTCCATCGGCGGGCACATGGAAGGCTGCCGTATCGGCTTCGACGCGGGAGGCTCCGATCGCAAGGTCTCCGCCGTGATCGACGGGAAGACCGTCTATTCCGAAGAGGTCGTCTGGCATCCGAAGACCGAGTCCGACCCGCAGTACCATTATGATGGGATCGTAGCGGCCTTTAGGACCGCCGCTTCCAAAATGCCGCGCGTTGACGGCATCGGTGTCTCCTCGGCGGGCGTTTTTATCGGCAATAGTCCGATGGTCTCCTCTCTTTTCATTAAGGTCCCGCGCGAAAAGCGCGAGCTGGTCAAGACGATCTACGACCGCGCGGCGAAGGAGCTGGGCGACGTGCCCATCGTCGTTGCCAACGACGGCGACGTGACGGCGCTTGCGGGCGCAATGGGTATGGAATGCGGCTCTGTTATGGGTATGGCCATGGGAACCAGCGAGGCGGTCGGCTATGTCGATGCCGACGGAAACGTTCTCGGCTGGCTGAACGAGCTTGCCTTTGCGCCGGTCGATCTGAACGAAAATGCCATGGCCGACGAATGGTCGACCGATATCGGCGTCGGCTGCAAGTATTTTTCTCAGGATGCGGTCATCAAGCTTGCGCCGGCTGCCGGGATTGAGCTTGACGAGGCGCTGACTCCCGCCGAAAAGCTGCGCGTTGTGCAGGAGCTGGTCGGAAAGGGCGACGAGCGGGCAAAGCGCGTCTTTGAATCGATCGGCGTCTATTTGGCGCATACCATGAAGCTGTATTGCCGCTTTTACGACGTGCATCGGATGATCGTCCTCGGACGGGTCATGTCCGGTGTCGGAGGCAGCATTATCCTCGATCGCTGCCTGAAAACCATGCGAGAGGAATATCCCGAGCTTGCTGCAAAGGTAAAGGTCATGCTGCCCGACGAAAAGACCCGCCGGGTCGGCCAGTCCGTTGCGGCCGCCAGCCTGCCCGAGGTCAAACACTGAATCACGATAGAACGGCGCAGTTTCGGCTGCGCTGTTTTCGGAGGTATTTATGAATTATAAAAATGCAATGATCTACACGGAAAAATTCCGCTTCGAGAAGGGGAGCTTCTCCGTCGAAAACGGCCGCTTTTGCGACGTGCTCGGCGAAGAAAAGTCGGATGCCGTCGATCTGAACGGCGCTTACGTCATCCCGGGCCTGATCGATGTGCATACGCACGGCAACTCCGGCGCCGACTTTTCCGACGGCGACCTGTCCGGGCTGGAAAAAATGGCGGCCTACCTTGCCGCAAACGGCGTGACCTCCTTTGCCCCGGCGTCCATGACGCTGCCCTACGAGGTGCTGGGCAGGGCGTTTGCCACTGCGCGCTCCTTCGTCGAGGAAAAGAAGGAAAACGCGGCGCGGTTGCGCGGCATTCAGATGGAGGGACCGTTCTTTTCCGAGAAGAAAAAGGGCGCGCAGAACGGCGCGTACCTCAGAACGCCTGATTTTTCCGCATTTTCCGAGCTGAATGATGCCTGCGGAGGCTTGGTAAAGATCGTGGATGTCGCGCCGGAGCTGGAGGGCGCCGAGGAGTTTATCCGCAGCGCAAGCAAGGTCTGCACGGTGTCCATTGCGCATACCGACGCGGACTATGATGCCGCCGCCCGGGGAATCGCGGCGGGCGTAACGCATCTGACGCATCTTTATAATGCGATGCCGGCTATTCACCACCGCAAGCCGGGAGTGATCGCCGCTGCCGCCGAGGCTGAGCAGGTCTCTGCGGAGCTGATCTCCGACGGTCAGCATGTCCATCCCGCTTCGGTGCGGCTGGCCTTCCGTATCTTCGGCGCGGAGCGCATGGTGCTCATCTCCGATTCCCTGCGCTGCTGCGGAATGCCCGACGGCGAGTATGAGCTGGGCGGGCAGCAGGTGTTCCTCAAGGGCGGCGTTGCGCGTCTTGCTGACGGGACGATCGCCGGGTCGGCGACCAACCTCTATGACTGTATGCTGCGCGCGATCTCCTTCGGCATCCCGCGCGAGGACGCCGTCCGTGCGGCGACCTATAATCCCGCGCGTCAGATCGGCGCGTTGTCCGAGGTCGGCTCGATCCGCAGCGGAAAAATCGCGGACTTCGTGCTCTGCGACGCGGAGCTGAACCGCAAAAAGGTGTTTTTGGCAGGAAACGAATGCAAATAAAATGTGCTGGAGCAGAGCCGGTCGTATCCGGCTCTGCTTTTTTCGCCTTTTGGACGATCTGCGCCGAAGAATATCAAAGCAGGCCAAAACGGGGACGTTCTTCTTGCAATTTGCCATAATATGTGGTAAACTAATTAATCGAAAATAAACTAGGAGCAATAAGCGGATGTATCTAAAACAGCTTGAGATCCAAGGCTTCAAATCGTTTCCGGACAAGACAGTCGTTACCTTCGGCCATGACATCACGGCGATCGTCGGACCGAACGGAAGCGGAAAATCGAATATTTCCGATGCGATCCGCTGGGTCATGGGCGAACAGAACTCGCGCTCCCTGCGTGGGCAGAAGATGGAGGACGTTATCTTCGGCGGCACGGAGAAGCGGGCGCAGGTCGGCTTCGCCGAGGCGACGCTCGTGTTGGATAATTCCGACCGCTCCCTGCGTTATGACGCCGACGAGCTGATGATCACGCGACGGTATTACCGCAGCGGCGAGAGCGAATACTATATCAATAAGCAGTCCGTCCGTCTGCGCGACGTAAATGAGCTGTTTATGGACACGGGACTCGGCCGCGAGGGCTACTCCAATATCAGTCAGGGCCGCATCGACGAGATCCTTGCGCAGAAAAGCACGGATCGGCGCGAGGTATTCGAGGAGGCGGCAGGTATTTCCAAGTACCGCCACCGTAAGGAGGAAACAGAGCGCCGCCTTGCAAATACACAGGACAATCTTCTCCGCATCGGCGATAAAATTTCCGAGCTTGAGCTGCAGGTCGAGCCTCTGCGTGAGCAGGCGGCAAAGGCCAAGGCGTATCTGGAATACCGCGAGGAGCTGAAGGGCTTGGAGGTCGCCGTATGGCTGCACACGCTCGATAAGCTCAGCGCGACGGCGCGCAAGGCCGAGGAGGACTATCATTCCGCCGCGTTCATTTTGCAGCAGGAGCACGACGCGCTGGATCAGCTGTATGTGACCTCCGAGACGCTGACCTTTGACCTGCACAACCGCGATATGCAGACCGACCGGCTCCGCGATGCCATTGCAAAGACGGAGACGCAGGCGCAGGAGCTGAATGCGGCTCTGGCGGTGCTTCGGACAAATCAGGAGCATTGCGGCACCAATATTGACCGCGTGAGGACCGAGCTTTCCGAACAGGAGATGCGCAGCGGCGGCATTTCGGCACAGATCGACGGCTTGCAGGCGCGAATCGCGCAGATCGCCGAGGAAAGTGCCGCGCTGACCGAGCAGCTCCGCCAAGCGGAGGAGGAAGGACGCAAGCTGGCGGATTCCGCCGAGGGCATGACGAAGCGTTATCTGATGCTCCGCAACGCACAGGAGCGCGAAAGGTCCGAGCTTTCGGCGCGGAATGCGGACCGTTCCGCGCTTGCGGATTCCATTGCGCAGAGCCGGGAACGCCGCACACAGATCGAGTCGGATCTGACGGCGGCAAGGGCCAGACAGGGTGAGGCCGAGGCAAACCGTGTCAAGGCCGAAAAAGCGCTCAACGAGGCGCGCGAGAATATCACCGCGTCGCAAAATACGATCGAGGGCTATCGTCTGCGCAGTCATGCGCGGACGCAGCGCCGCGACGCACTTCAGAAGCAATATCGCGACGGGACGGTCGCTTTGGAAACGCTGGATTCCCGCCTGAAGCTTTTCCGCGAGATGGAGCGGGACTATGAGGGCTTTTCCAAGGCGGTCAAGATCGTGATGCAGGAAAGCACGCGCAGTCTGCGCGGCATCCACGGGCCGGTGTCCAAGCTGATCCGAACCGACGATGCATACACGGTCGCCGTAGAGATCGCGCTGGGCAGCGCCATGCAGCAGATCGTCGTCCGGGACGAGCAGTCGGCCAAGGCCGCGATCCAGTACCTGAAACGTACGGACGTGGGCCGCGCGACATTCCTGCCGCTGTCCGTGATCCGGGGCAAACGGCTCGAGGAGCGCGGGATCGAGAGCTGTGCCGGGTTTGTCGGCATCGCGTCGAATCTTGTTTCCTGCGACCCGACGTATCGCCCGGTGATAGAAAACCTCTTGGGAAAAACGGTGATCGCGGAAAGCATGGACACTGCGATCGCGATCGCAAACCGCTATTCTCACCGCTTCCGTCTTGTTACGCTGGACGGACAGGTCATCAATGCCGGCGGCTCCATGACGGGCGGCTCGGTGTCGCGCAATGCGGGCATTCTGTCCCGCGCAAATGAGATCGAACGCCTGAATAAGCAGAAGCAGGAGCGCGAAGCGTCGCAGACCGCCCTGAAGCAGGAGCTGTCGGAGGCGGAGCGCCTTGCCGCGCAGGTCGAGTTTGAATTGACCGCCGAGGAAGGCAAGCTCCGCAGTGTACAGGATGAGGCCCTCCGTCTCGAGGGCGAATATAAGCAGTACGCCGTTTTGACCGATGCGATCGGGGAGGCCATTGCCGCCTCCGAGCGCGAGATCGGTGCGCTGGACCGTCGGCTGACGGCCGATACACAGCGGCGCGATTCGCTGGATCGACAGATCGAAGCCTTAGAGGCCACGATCTCCGAAAACGACCGCGAGCTTTCGATGGTTTCCGACGGACAGAGCGTCGCCTCCGAGCAGTCCGGCCGCTTGAGCGAACGCATGACGAAGCTGCGAATGGACGCGGCGGCGCTGGAGGCGGAGCGGGCGACCGCGCAGGATTCTGTCGGACGTCTGCGCGGCTTGGAGCAGGCAATGCAGGGCGACCGTGCGCAAAAGCTTGCGCTGATCGCCTCCTACGAGGAGGAGAGCCGTGCGCTTGTGCTGCGCATCGGCGAACAGGAAGCCGCTGTCGCCGCGAAAAATACCGAAGCGGACGAACAGCGTGCCGATCTGAAAAAGGCGCTGGAGGAACGCGCGCAGGTCGAAGCGCGCAAGACCTCCGCCGAAAAGGAAGCGCAGAACAAGAACAGAGACATTCTGAATATGGAGCGCGAAAGCGCCCGCCTTGAAGCGAAAAAGAACGCCGCGGAGGCCGAGGAAAAGCAGATCATCGACCGCCTCTGGGAGAGCTATGAGCTGACGCGTTCTACCGCGCCCGAGGCAGCCGCACAGATCGAGAATATTGCGGCCGCGCAGAAGCGCACGACGGAGCTGAAACGGAAAATTTCGGGCCTTGGGACGCCGAATCTGGGCGCGATCGACGAATTTGCCCGCGTCAACGAGCGCTATACCTACCTGACCGAGCAGCGCGACGATGTGCTGACCTCAAAGCGCGAGCTTGAAGGCATTATCGGCGATATCACCAAGCAGATGACCGAGATCTTTACGACGGAATTTGCCAAGATCAACACCTATTTCGGCCAGACCTTTACGGAGATGTTCGGCGGCGGCAAGGCGTCGCTGGAGCTGGAGGATACGGCGCAGCCGCTGACCTGCGGCATCGAGATCCGCGTGCAGCCGCCCGGAAAGCAGCTCAAAACGATCACGCTCCTGTCCGGCGGCGAAAAGGCGTTTGTCGCCATTGCGCTGTATTTCGCAATTCTGAAGGTCCGTCCGACGCCGTTCTGTATGCTCGACGAGATCGACGCAGCGCTCGACGACCGAAACGTAGAGCGCTTTGCAAGCTACCTCCGCGTTTTCAGCGGCAAAACGCAGTTTATCGTCATTACGCACCGCCGCGGCACGATGGAGGCTGCCGATGTGCTTTACGGCGTGACGATGCAGGAGCAGGGAATTTCCAAGATCCTGCATCTGGACCTGAACCAAATGGAGCAGCAGCTCGGTATCTATACGGAGGAATAATATGGGATTTTTTGAGAAGATCAAGAACGGCCTGAAAAAGACCAAGGAGGCCATGGCAAACACGCTCGGCGGCGTTTTTTCGTCGTTCCGAGGCGTAAATGAGGAATTTTACGAGGAGCTGGAGGAGAGCATGATCCTTGCCGACATCGGCGTGGAGACCTCCTGCAAGGCGGTCGAGCTGCTGCGTCAGCGCGTCAAGGAGCAGAAGCTCAAGGATGCCGACGAGGTCCATGCGGCCTTGAAGGATATCCTTGTCGAGATGCTGAACGTCGGCGCGTCGGAGATGAAGCTGACGACCAAGCCGTCGGTGGTGCTGGTCATCGGCGTAAACGGCGTCGGCAAGACCACGACCATCGGCAAGCTGGCGCATCTGTACGCCAGGCAGGGGAAAAAGGTCCTGCTTTGCGCCGCCGATACCTTCCGCGCGGCGGCTGCCGACCAGCTCGAGATTTGGGCGGGGCGTTCGGGTGTGGAGATCGTGCGCCAGCACGAGGGCGCAGACCCTGCCGCAGTGGTATTTGACGCGATCACGGCGGCAAAGGCGCGCGGCACGGACATTATCCTGTGCGACACCGCAGGACGGCTGCACAACAAGGCCAATTTGATGAGCGAGCTTGGGAAGATTTCGCGCATCATCGACCGTGAGCTGCCCGGCGCGGATAAAGAGGTGCTTTTGGTGCTCGACGGCACCACCGGACAGAACGGCCTGATGCAGGCAAAGGAATTTAAGGCGATCGCGGGCGTAACGGCGATTGCGCTGACGAAGCTTGACGGCACGGCGAAGGGCGGCATCGTGATTGCCGTCGCGGACGCGCTGCAAATCCCCGTGAAATTTATCGGCGTCGGCGAACAAATGGACGACCTGATGCCCTTTGAAGCCCGTGCGTTCGTGGAGGCGCTGCTATGAGGATCGACGGACGTGCCGCAGACGAGATGCGGAAAACCAAGGTAACGCTCGGCTTTTCCAAGTTTGCCGAGGGAAGCTGTCTGATCGAGGTCGGAGACACCATGGTGCTCTGCAACGCGTCCGTTGAGGAGCGCGTCCCCCTGCATGTGACGAGCGGCGGCTGGGTGACGGCGGAGTATTCCATGCTGCCCAGAGCGAACCGCGAGCGCAGTAAGCGCGATATTTCCAAGCTCAAGCTTTCTGCACGGAGCGCGGAAATACAGCGGCTGATCGGTCGAAGCCTCCGCGCCGCAGTCGACCTTGAGGCGCTGGGCGAACGTACCATTACCGTTGACTGCGATGTTCTGCAGGGTGACGGCGGCACGAGGACTGCAAGCGTTACGGGCGGCTTTATCGCCTTGGCTCTGGCGTGTAAGACGCTGAAGGAGCAGGGGAAGCTCGAAAAGCTTCCGATCCGCACGTTCGTTTCCGGCATTTCGGCGGGTATCGTGCGCAATGAGGCACTGCTCGACCTCTGCTATGAGGAGGACTCCCGCGCACTGGTGGACTTCAACTGCATTATGACCGCCGAGGGCGATCTTGTGGAGGTGCAGGCGACCGGAGAGGGCAGACCCTTTACCGTCGAGGAACAGAAGAAGCTGTTGAATCTTTGCAGAAAGGGCAATGCCGTGCTGTCGCAGATGCAGCGCCGCTGCCTCGGAGGGTTGGAATGAAGCTGATCTTAGCAAGCAATAACGCGCATAAGCTGCAGGAGCTTCGCGCGATCCTTTTCGGACTGGGAATGGATGTGATCTCGCAGCGCGAGGCGGGAATTACGGTCGAACCGGATGAAAACGGGAACACTTTTGAAGAAAATTCGTATATAAAGGCAAAGACCGTGCTCGATGCGAGCGGCATGGCGACCGTTGCGGACGATTCCGGCCTGATGGTCGACGCGCTGGACGGTGCGCCGGGCGTCCATTCCGCCCGATACGGCGGCGAACGGTGCAGAAGCGACCGCGACCGCTTGGAGCTGCTGTTAAAGAATATGCGGGACGTCCCGACGGAAAAGCGCACGGCAAAGTTCGTCAGCGTCATCACGATGCTGACGCCCGACGGAAAAAAGGTCGTGGCAAGAGGGGAGTGCCCGGGTGTGATCCTCACCGAAGCGCACGGCGAAAACGGCTTCGGCTATGATCCCGTGTTTTTCCTGCCGGAGCGGGGCTGCACCTTTGCGGAGCTGGCCGCCGAAGAAAAGAATCGGGTATCTCATCGTGCACGGGCGCTGGCCGCCTTTGTTCAACAGATGAAAGGAGAAAACTATGCTGACAAGTAAACAGCGTGCGGAGCTTCGCGCCGAGGCGAATACGCTCGAGACGACCCTGATGGTCGGTAAGGGCGGCGTGACCGAGAGCATCCTTGAGGAGGCTCGGACACAGCTTGCCGCGCGGGAGCTGGTCAAGGGCAGAGTGCTGGAAACGGCGCTGCTCTCGTCCAGAGAGGTATGCGACGCGATCTGCGAGGCGATCGGCGCCGACGGCGTTCAGTGTGTCGGCTCTAAATTTGTCCTCTATAAAAAGTCAGAAAAGAAGGCGCAGGAGGCCGCAAGACAGGCCCGCGCCGAGAAAAAGAAAAATTCCAATCCCGTTCGCCGCGGTGCGCAGGAGCGCAGAAAAAAGGCGCACGAGGAACGCGAACGCCGCAACGAATATTTCAGACAGGCGGCGATCGAGGCCGCGATCGAGCGGCGCAGGCAGGGAAAATAACGCCGTCACGGAATAGGCGCTCTGCCGCCGTCAGAAATAAAGAAGGAGTGTGAAGCGCATGGCGAAAATCGGAATCTTCGGCGGAAGCTTTAATCCGCCGCATCTGGGTCATGTCCTTGCGGTGCAGGAGTTTCAGCGTGTGCTGGGGCTGGACCGCGTTCTGCTGATCCCGGCCGCGATCCCGCCGCACAAGCAGTTAACGGCCAATTCGCCGGACGCCGCCGTGCGCCTTGCCATGACCCGTCTCGCCTTTGAAAAGCTTCCTTATGCCGAGGTCTCCGACATCGAGCTGCGCAGAGACGGACCGAGCTACACCGCAGATACCGTTGCGGCGCTGCAGGAACAATACCCGCATGACGAACTGTTCCTGCTCATGGGAACGGATATGTTCTGCTCGTTTGAGAGCTGGTACGAGCCGCAGAGGATTGCGGATGCGGCGGTGTTCGCCGTTGCTTATCGCGGAAAGGACGACCTTGCGGCTGTCCGCGCCTGCGCCGAACGGCTGAAAAGCACCTTCGGCGCGCGGATCGTTCCGGCAGAGAATCGCTGCCTGCCGTATTCTTCCACCTCCGTCCGCGCAATGCTGGCGTTCGGCTGTGCGGAGAGCTATTTGGAGCCTGCGGTCATGCGCTATATTCTGGCGCACGGGCTGTACGACACAAAGCGCGACCTGAAGCAGCTCCCGTTTGACGAGCTGTCGCGGGTCAGCCTTGCGCTGCTCAAGCCGAAGCGCGTCGCCCATGTACAGGGATGCAGTCAGACGGCAAAAGCGCTTGCCGCACATTACGGCGCGGATCAGACGGATGCCGCGCGCGCGGGAATGCTCCACGACGTGACAAAGGCGCTGACCGGGGAAGAGCAGTTGAAATTATGCGAGCACTATGGTATAATACTAACCCCCTTTGAGCGCGAGAATCCCAAGCTGCTCCATGCCAAGACCGGCGCGGCTGTCGCGAAGCGGATCTTCGGCGAAAACGATGCCGTATGCAGCGCGATCGAATGGCACACGACGGGCAGAGCGGATATGACGCTGCTTGAAAAGATCATCTATCTTGCCGATTATATGGAGCCGACGCGGGACTTTGACGGCGTCGATGAGCTTCGCCGCCTGACGTGGTCGGAGCTTGACGCGGCGCTGATGCTCGGCCTGCGGATGACGGCGCGGCAGCTTACCGAAAAACATGCGCAGATCGACGGCAATTCGCTGGCCGCACTGCGTTTTTTGGAAGAAAGGAACAATAAGCCGAATGAAGGATAATCATGATCCCGAAAATTTCGAGGAATGGGACGAGCAGACTGTGCGCGAAACGCACGATCGGGGAAAGAACGGCGGTTCTCACGGGCTTGTCGGGCTTTTGCTGGCCGTTGCGGTATTTATCGGCGCGGTCGTGACCTCGCTGCTGCTCATCAATTACAGCACGGAGAACCAGACGGTCTCTCAGCCGAAGACGGACACCGCGCAGATCAAATACAACTATAAGGTCAATGTGCAGCCGCCCGTAGAGCTGGACACGGATGCGCCGGAGCTTCAGCCTCCGGTCAGTAAGAACGATTCCAATATTTTTAATATTGTTTTGATCGGTCTGGACGAAACGACCGATAAAACCGATACGGTCATGCTCCTGAGTATCAACACGGTCGAGCGCCGCGCTTCGCTTCTGAGCATTCCGAAGGATACCTACGTTTCCGGCAACTACGAGCTGCCGAAGCTCAACGAGATCTACCGTGAGTCGAAGGACAGCAAGCGTGGCCTTGAAGCGATCGTGGAGTCGGTTCGCGGAATGTTCGGATTCCGTCCGGATTACTACTATCTCCTCGACGAAAGCGCCCTGACTGCCGCGCTTGAGCTGACGGGCGGCCTTTCCTTTACGGTGCCGTCCGAGCCGGATTACAGTACGCTTTCGGCGGGGACGAAGACCCTTCAGGGCGGCGACGCGATCAAGCTGCTTTGCTATCGGGACGATTTTGAAGAGATCGAGACGGATTCCGCACAGGTCCAGAGGCAATTCATCCTTGCGATTCTGGATGCGCTGGTGAGCCGTCAGGAGACGATACTCGAGGATGCACAGAAGCTGGCCGCCGCATCAACGACCGATATGACGGCCAACGAGCTTGCGTATTTCGGATATCTGCTGAAGGACGCCAGCTTCACTTCCTCCTTCAGCCGCGTCCTGCCCGGCGAGACGGTCAAAATCGGCGATACTTCCTTTTATCAGGTCGATACCAAGGAAGCTCTGGACATGATAAACGATAATTTCAATCCGCTGCCGCGTGCGCTTACGACCTACAATCTGAATTTCCGCCAGAAGACCGGAAGCAGCACCGAAGGAAATTATTCGCCGTTCGGTTTCCCAACGAAGCGAACGACTACGGAGGAGGAAACGGAGGAAAGCACGGAGGAGACCGAGGATCCTACCGATCCTACCGACCCGACCGAGCCGTCCTCAACGGAGGCTCCGACCGATGCCCCGACTGACGCTCCGACGGATGCGCCGACCGAGACGCCGCCTACCGAAAATAACCCCTGACAGATGAAGGAGGAATATAAATGTATACACCAAAAGAGATCGCCTTGAGAGCTGCAAAGGTGCTCGACGACCGTAAGGGACTCGGCATCAAGCTGCTGGAGGTCACCGACGTTACCAGCATCGCGGACTATTTCCTGATCTGCACCGGAACCTCCGCACCCCATGTCAAAACGCTCTGCGACAGTGTGGAAGCCGTTGTGGCCGACGAGCTGGGCGAGCCGCTGCTGCACCGCGAGGGACATCGCGGCGGAACGTGGGTCTTGCTCGACTTCGGCTGCCTTGTGGTCCACGTCTTTACCAACGAGACGCGCGAGTTCTACGATCTGGAGCGCCTGTGGAACGACGCAAATCAAATTCCGCTGAATTTTGAGGTGCCGCAATGAAATATGATTTTACCGCCATTGAAAGCAAATGGCACAAGATTTGGGAAGAAAAAGAGCTTTACAAGGCTGTGACCGGCGCCGATAAGGAGAAATTCTATGCGCTGATCGAGTTCCCGTATCCCTCGGGTGTCGGTTTGCATGTCGGTCATGCCCGTCCCTATACCGCGATGGACGTGGTCGCCCGCAAGCACCGTATGCAGGGGCAAAACGTGCTGTTCCCCATGGGCTACGACGCGTTCGGTCTGCCCACGGAAAACTTTGCGATCAAGAACCACGTCCATCCCGCAATCGTGACGAAAAACAATATCGCCAATTTCCGCTCTCAGCTTAAGGCGCTCGGCTATAGCTTCGATTGGGACCGCGAGATCAACACCACCGACCCGAAGTACTTTAAGTGGACCCAGTGGATCTTCCTGCAAATGTATAAGCACGGCCTTGCCTACAAGGCGCAGATGCCCGTCAACTGGTGTACCTCCTGCAAGTGCGTTCTTGCAAATGAGGAGGTCGTGGACAATGTCTGCGAGCGCTGCGGCAGTCCCGTGATTCGCAAGGAGCAGAGCCAGTGGATGCTGCGGATCACTAAATATGCACAGCGTCTGCTGGACGATCTGGACGGCGTGGACTTCATCGACCGCGTCAAGACCCAGCAGCGCAACTGGATCGGCCATTCCACCGGCGCGGAGGTGCGCTTTGCCTCTACGCTGGGCGACGATATCCTGATCTACACGACCCGGCCGGATACGCTTTTCGGCGCGACGTACATGGTTCTCTCGCCTGAGCACGCGCTGCTCGGCAAATGGATGGATCGGCTGGAAAACGTCGACGAGATCAAGGCCTATCAGGCCGAAGCGGCGGCAAAGTCCGATTTTGAGCGCACGGAGCTTGCGAAGGATAAGACCGGCGTGATGCTCAAGGGCGTCCGAGGCATTAACCCCGTCAACGGAAAGGAGATCCCGATCTTTATTTCCGACTATGTCCTTGCCACCTACGGCACCGGTGCGATCATGGCAGTTCCGGCCCATGACGATCGCGATTGGGCGTTTGCCAAGAAATTCGGCTGCGGGATCATCGAGGTCGTCAAGGGCGGCAACGTCGAAGAGGCTGCCTTTACCGACTGTGCGACCGGCGTGATGGTCAATTCCGGCTTCCTCGACGGCATGAGCGTCGAAGAGGCGAAAAAAGCGATCGTTGCATACCTGACGGAAAAGGGCATCGGACAAAAGAAGGAAAATTACAAGCTGCGCGACTGGGTATTCTCCCGTCAGCGCTACTGGGGCGATCCGATCCCCATCGTACACTGCCCAAAGTGCGGCACCGTGCCGCTGCCCGAAAGTGAGCTGCCGCTGCTTCTGCCCGAGGTCGAGAGCTACGAGCCGACCGACGACGGCCATTCTCCCTTGGCGGCCATGACCGATTGGGTCAACACGACCTGTCCGTGCTGCGGCGGCCCGGCCAAGCGCGAAACGGACACCATGCCCCAGTGGGCAGGCTCCTCGTGGTACTATCTGCGTTATATGGACCCGCACAACGACGAGGCACTGGCCTCAAGAGAGGCGCTGGAATATTGGAGCCCCGTGGACTGGTACAACGGCGGCATGGAGCATACGACGCTCCATCTGCTCTACAGCCGTTTCTGGCACAAGTTCCTGTACGACATCGGCGTCGTGCCGACCAAAGAGCCGTATGCCAAGCGTACCAGCCACGGCATGATCTTGGGCGAGGGCGGGATCAAGATGTCCAAGTCGCGCGGAAACGTCATTAACCCCACAGACGTTATCAACGAATACGGCGCGGATACGATGCGGACCTATATCGTCTTCATCGGCGACTTTGAAAAGGCGGCTTCGTGGTCCTCCAATGCGGTCAAGGGCTGCAAGCGTTTCTTGGATAAGGTCTGGAACCTTGCGGAAACGGTTACGGATCACGAAACGGCATACTCTGCCAAGAACGAGAACATTCTGCACAAGACCATCCGCAAGGTCACGTCCGATATTGACCAGCTCAAGGGCAACACCGCCCTGGCGGCGCTGATGACGCTGACCTCCACGCTTTCCGATAACGGCTGCAACGCCGCCGAGTTGAAGACGCTTCTGCAGCTTCTCAGCCCATTCGCGCCGCATATCTGCGACGAAATTTGGGAGCTGCACGGCTTTGAGGGCATCTGTTCGGTTTCGAGCTGGCCGAGCTACGACGAATCGAAGTGTAAGGACAGCGAAATCGATATGGCCGTTCAGGTCAACGGCAAGCTGCGCGGCCAGATCCATGTCGCTGCCGATTTGGATGACGACGCCGTGATCGCCGCCGCAACGAGCGACGAAAAGGTCGCCCGCTTCCTTGCCAAGCAGGAGGGCACGATCCGCAAGACCATCGTTGTCAAGAATAAGCTGGTCAACCTCATCGTCAAGTAAAATCAATCGTTTTCCGCAAAAAAATTAAAAAATTTGTAGATATTGCTTGACTTTTTTGCAAGGAGTCATTATAATTATTGTTGCCGTTTGAACGGCCCTGAAAGTAACCTGGATCGAGCCGGTTACGTCGGAGGGAGGGAAATCAATGTCTGAGATCCGTGTCAAAGAGAACGAGTCTTTGGAGAGTGCTCTGAAGCGCTTCAAGAGAAGCTGCCAGAAGGACGGCGTTATTGCCGAAGTGAAAAAGAGAGAGCATTATGTCAGCCCGAGTCTCAAGCGGAAGCAGAAGTCCGAAGCTGCGCGCAAGAATAAGAGAAGAGGCTATTGATCTCCCCGTTTCTTAAAGCTAAAAAGCACCTGCCGTTATCGGCAGGTGCTTTTTCAGTATCAGGACCGCCCGTTCGGAAGGAGTGCGGCGGCAATAAAGCATCTTATGTTTCAGGATAAAGAGAAACAGCGGTAAGATATTTTTCGATAATGTCGCAGAGAATCTCAAGGTGCGCTTGAGATAGACTGCGGCATTTTTCTACAACGGGAAGCAGAATATCGTTTGAAGCAGCGTCGAAGAGGATCTGATCGCTGGAAACGCGGAGCGCCAGACAGATCTTTTTTAATGTCGCAATGGAGACACCGACGACGCCGCGCTCTAAATCGGAAATATACTGCGGAGATACGTCGATCTCTTCGGCCAGCCGTTCCTGTGTAAGCTGTCGGCTTTCTCGTGCCGCTTTGATGTGTTCTCCGATCTGAATGTTGATCTCTTTTTTCTCACGCAAGTGAATCACCGTCCTTGCTTTTATTTTATCTAAAAGCGGACTTGACAAACACAAGGTATTGCTATTATAATAAGTAATAGCAAGAACATAATACATAATGAAAGGGAGAACAACATGAAAAAACTTATTGTATGGATGCTTATTGCGGTCACATTGCTTTCAATGTTCGGCTGCGCAAAAAAGGAGCCGGAGGATGAGAGAGTAGCGGCGGCGACCAAATTCATCCATGCTGTGTTTCTCGGCGGCGCTGAGGAACTGCGCGGATGCGTGCATCCGAAACTTTACACGGATGTATTGGAGCGTTGGGATGTCGGTCATTGGGTTGATGATGATACGACAGTTGAAATCACTGCTACCGGCGAAATCCGTAATACTGACTCTGCAAGGGCCTTAGATAATCTATGTGATGACATCAGCCGTATGGCCGGCGAATATTTACCAATAGAAAGATGCGTGTGGTGTTGTATTTACGGTATCGGTGCGGTCGATGCACCGCAGCGAGGAAACGCGTGAACGGGTTGTTATTGTGGGGAAAGTGGACGGAATTTGGTACGCATTGGCTATGACCTAAAACGCGACCGGCACGGGCATTTCCCGTGCCGGTCGTATATATCAAATAAAATGCTTCGGATTTGCTGAACCGAGGTTCCTTTTGTACGATTAATACTGATTCTTGATTAAAAGATTTAATCAAGAATCCCGTGTGCTACGCACACTCGCATCGTGCGAAAGCAC
>CAKTVW010000011.1 GCA_934630495.1 uncultured Oscillospiraceae bacterium | reverse complement strand
GAAGAAGGCATGAAATACACGCCCATCGGCATCTCGCCGGAGCAGGCGCAGTTCCTCGAAACACGCAAATTCCAAATCAATGAAATCGCTCGAATTTTCCGAGTCCCGCCCCACATGGTCGGCGACCTGGAAAAGTCGAGCTTTTCTAATATTGTTTTCCGCTGATAGCCGCCTGTAGCGCGTAGTCCTTGATGTCGGACGCCCAGGTAGTCAGCCCGTCGATTTGGCCGAGAATTTCTTCGACCTCCTCATCCGTGAGCAGAGGCGGCTGCCGAAACTCATATCGGGCAAGCTCCATATTGGCTTTAGCTCTCTCGCGGCAATCCGCTTTTGCCTTGCAGAATTGGCACCATTCGCCGCAGTGATATTCACCGCTGCCGTTGAAGGCCAGCTCTGCGGTCGGCGTCAAAACCTTGTCCGCCCATTCGCAAAGTTCCTGCTTCGAAATGGTGAAGGTGCTGACATTGGAGCGCCTGGGCTGGTAAATGGTCATGCTGACGGTGTCGATATCGTAGATGCAGTCGAATAGCTCCAGCGCACCGAGGGCATATAGCTTCATCTGCGGATTATCATCGGCTTCCACAAGGACTCCACGTCCATGCTTGTAATCCACAATGTGCAGCGTCTCGTCTGCGATGATGACGCAGTCTCCGGTGCCGAAGCCCTCTTTTACATATTCTTTGAGTTGACGGAGGCGAAAAAACATGGCAAAACGACAGCGCATTCTTGTCCTGAAACCCGGCGAGAAATTCCCGATCGTTGGCGAAAAAGGGCGGTACTGGCTCTGCAAAGAAGCAAATTTTATTAAGTCCAATCCTAAGACTTCGGAGATCATAACGGCAGGCGCAACAAAAGTCAAACGAAATTTGAAAAACACGAGCACCATACAAGGAAACGGTGCCGACGAGAATTAAGAAGAAACAGCGCAAGGGGACCGCTTTTCATAAGCGTTCCCCTTGCGCTGTCGCTATTTGAATAATTACGAAGCACTGTCTTTGGAGGGTTCTTCGGGGCAGTCGAGATTCTTGCGATTTCTTGTCAACACTTCGAGCAAGAACAGCTCATGCGCAAGTGACAATACTCCGAGCCTGCCATCGGCACATTCCAAACGAAGCTCATTTGCAAAATTTTGATAGTATTCGCCGTGATTTACATAGTTGTTTGTGGGGATCCATAAACCGGACTCGAAGCAATCGCAGATATTATTTTTTTCTTCTTCGGTAAGAGATTTATTATTTTTAGCTGCCGAAACAGCAAAAGCGCACACAATCGAAAATCCAACAGTGATGGCAAGCATTTCATTGACGGCAACAAGAATCTCGGAGCTTTTATACTCCCCTAAAAATCTCATTGGCTTAGACTGAACAATTGCGATCATATAACACGCGGCAACTTTGTGTCTGTCGAGCTTCTTATCGGGCGAACTCATATAAGACAGTCTGCAGTAACGATTTAAAGTGGAATAAGCTTCCCAAATCCCATCCTTTGCGTTAGCTTCAATTCTGATAAGGCCTGAATAATCTTTTTGGTAGTTATCCATTTCCTCCTTGATCAGCTTTTCCCATATTTGCTCGTAGCTTTCTCGGTCCAGCATGCGTTCTTCCACGGCTGCGCTCCTCCAATTTTTTAATGTCTATCCTGTTTCTGACAGAAAGATTTTCTATTGCGTCACAAATTGCTATGTCTGTGTTTGAAAGCGGCAGCACAAAAGCCGCACGTTTTCGTTTTTTCTTTTCTTGCAATCGATTCAGTCCTCGCATGATTAAGGTTACAATACCTGAAAGCCCCGCGATGCCGCCACAAACCAAACCGGAATATATAATCGTTTCCATAAAATCACTCATAATCTACATTCCTCCTTTTCTCTACGCCGTATTCCTTCAGAAGCCTTTTTTGAAGGGCTTCCGAATAAGCTTCGTGAAAAACGATCTCGATGAACTCTTCGGCAACGCATGAGGCGGCGACACCAAACAGTACGGCTAGAATGGCTCGGATTTTCAACGCCCCGAGGATCCCGCTAAGCCCAGGGCACAAAATTCCGAACGAGAGCGCGGCGGCCAGTACGCTGGCCCATTGGTTAATTCTTTCCCATACCTTGAAAAAACGAATCGGCTGCCGTCTTGATTTTAAGAAGAGGTCAAACAGCCTCGAAATTACGAAAATATAGTATGTTGAACAAAAACTGAATAGTTCTTCAGAAGCATCCGCCCCGGCGATTTTAGCCATGCTCGGCAAAAGCAATATCAACGAGGTTATCGTGAAAATCAGTTTCAGGCTTTCCATTATTCTATCTTTGCCCATAATTATACCCAACTCGATCAACTTTATTTTATCTGTTCTATATTATCAGTCGCGGAGGCAAAATGTGCACATAGAACAAAAACAGCAGTCGGAGTTTCTTTCTTTTTTATTTTAACACAGCATCGTTAACAAATCAACAGTCGGAGAGTGGTTTCACAACGTAAACTTCGGCTTTTAGCCCCCATTTTCAGGGGCTTTATCCATGTTTTAGCAAAAAACGAAAACCAATCAAATTCATCGTCGCGGCTTTCCCATACTATCACCTCTGCTCCGAAAAATATGCCGAGATTTCGCCGCCTTCTCGGGTGACTGAATCGAGATTTCAACCGCGCCCGGCGCATCATTCTCGTTTTTCAGCTCCATACGAAACGCATTTTCTCAAACCGCTATCCATACGATATCTAAATTATAATGAGTTGTTCGGTTAATTGCAAGCGACAACTGCTCCGCTTTTAATTATTTGTAATTTTCAAACAAAATCAGCAGAGAAAGCGGGCAAAATTACAGTAATTTTTAGCAAAAATGACTATGCGCAAGGGCATGGCAGCGATACATTCTCCTGTAGATGCAGCGGCTTTTCACGCCTAAAATACACCATAACGCCAGAAAAAATTCTATTTGTCCGCGCCGCCGAACGGAATTAAAAAATATCGCCCCGATAGATACAGTCAGGACGATATTCTTTGCTAGCGGTTCTTCAATCACCACAGCCGCTCTACCATATCGGAAGAGTAGCGAGAAATATCACAGGGGTTGATGATCCGGTACTTTTCGACGACCTTTTTGAAATAGTCATCGATCAGTTTTTTATCAATTGTGTCCGCACTGCGGTCGTTTGGCAGAAGATCGCCTCGGGTTTCCATCCACGGGCGCTCGTTATGCGTGATGCGGCTCAGAACGCCTCCGGAATACATGCCGAACACATTGACGATCGTGTCCATGAGGACAATTTCGCGCGTGGTAAATTCCGAAAAATCTTCCGTCATTTCCGGCAGCGGTTTATCGATCGGCTTCCAGCCGTAGTCGCTGTACTGGCGATAGATATCCGGATATACCGGGCCATATGCCCACGCCTGACAGTCGCCGACGAAAAGGTCTGCGCCGTACAGTGCCCGGAAGAATGCTTGCGCATAATACAACAGTTTTTGGAGGACCATAGGGGTAACTTCATCCGCTTTTTGTATCATATATCGGGCGACTAATGCGATCTTTCCTTCACCGCGCATTGCCGCAATCGCGTCGAGCGCGGCTCTGCACTTTGCATAGGCTACCGGGGTGATGCCGGATTTGTTCTCCTCAAGATATTTTTCCATCACTTTGTATGACGACAGCACTTTCTTCAGCAAATCGGAGTGTGCTTTCGCGGGAAGCTGACCGCCGACATAGCGGTTTATGGTCACGTCGCCGAAGCCCAGCAGTTTCGCAAGCGGACCCGCCCCGATGTTGTATTTCTTGAGAATCTGTTCGATTTGTGCCACTGTGATCAGGTCGGCGGCTTTGCGGTACGCTTCCTCGCGGGGCGCAATGTTGGCATCATTTACTTCGCCAACGTATTTCTCCTCGCCGCAAACAGCGCAGACAGCGTACTTCTCGGCATAACTGAAGGTAACGCCTCTCACGGTAAGCTCGACGCGTCTGGTTTTTACTTTATGCTCCGTTTTTTCGTCGCAGTTGATGCAAAAAGTTTTTTTGGTTTCCATGCTTAACACCTCATTCATTTCACTTTAAATTCATATTTCGTGCCATCCTTCTTCGTGAAACGAAATCACAACGACGGTATCATATCTTGGGCGTTCGTGGATATACATCTTCAAGTATAGTTTTACCGGCTCTGAATCGCCATATGACAGTAGCACAATCTCCTTGAAAAACTTGTATACATCCTCGTTGCCGAATCTTTGGTTATTATTGGGTTCGATCTGATAGCAGTCCTCCGCTGAAAGCGACTTGATAACGTCAATCTTTTTTGCTTCGGGGAACGAATACAGTCTGTCGAACTCTATGTTCTTTTGCGTTGGCGCAATCGTAATGTCGCCCGTTGCCAGCAGCGGCTTCATTCTTTTGATAAATTCTTGCGCTTTTTTATAATCCTCCGGGGAAAGTTCGGTAGAGATAGGAATCACCTCTGTTTCTCTTTCTGAGTATAGTATACGCTCGTGATAAGAAAAAGTCAATATCTTATCACGAAATTGTGTGGAATGAGAAAATTTCACTTGAATTGCTGCCTATACGGGAAACGAGCGGCATCCCCAACATCGGGATGCCGCTCATTTCTGTTAATTGCTTATCAAATCACAATCATTTCAAGATTCCCTACGGCGTTTTCTACTTCTTCAGCCGCTTCGTTCAGATAGTCTAACGCTTCCTCAGCCTCTTCATATTTTGCAGAATCTTGCCAATCGAGCGGAACAGCATCGACGTATGCTTGTTCTGCATCACGCAATGCTTCCAGCTCTTTTTGCAGTTTTCGTAAAGATTCCGCGATCAGTTTTATTTTAGCCTTGCGCATATCATTCATAGTCCGGCTCCTTTCTACTCTATACGGCGCTGCAACATATAGCCCCTACTTATTGCCCTTTGCTCGGTTGTGGGTTTTGCAGAGCATTTGGCAGTTGGAAATGTCGGTGGAGCCGCCGTTGCTCCATGCTGTTACATGGTCGGCGTCCATCTCGTTCAGGTCCCAAATTCGCTTTGAATTATTGTCAGCGCCTAATGCGCAAAGAGGACAGTTTGATTTTCCAGTTGCTTTTGCAGCGGCGGTTTGCCGCTCGTAAACCGTTTTCTTTGTGCTTTCGTCAAAGATTCGGATTTCAAGGAGGCGCGCGTCGGTGCAGCCGCCAAGAATATACTCAAATATGCCTTTCCGATTTTTTACAGAATAATCCGCATAGAGAGACTTCAATTTCTCGCGCACTTCCTTCGGGTCATAGGCGTTTGTATGGAACCGCTCATACAAATCGCCCCAGTTCAAACCGCGCATTTCCTTCTCGGTGTCAAGGAACACACTCGAAGCCCAGTCAATTACACTGTCAAAGTAAGCCTTTAGCTCCAATATGTTTGTGTCGCGGCGGTGGCGGCTCATATATCGGTCAATATTTCCCTTGCTGACCCACATAAGAGCCGTATGCAAATAATCCTGCCGTTTTACGTCACCCTTTATATATGCGCCCCACTTCTGAACATTGGAATTTTTGCTGTTTGAAAACTCCGCTTTCGCGAGCGTAACAAACGGGCCGGAATAGATAGCGTTCAAAAGTTCCTGTTCATTTAGGGGAACGCCCGCAATGTTTATTGTCTTAAACCATTCCTTGATTTCGCTTTCCGTTCCACTGCACTCGTAGATCGTCAGTTTTGTATCAAGTATTTTACGCTGTAAGTCCTCCGCCAGACCGCTAAAACTATGTTGCAGCCCTTCTTTATCCACGATTGGAAATTTTCCCGTCAAAAAGCGACCTAAACTCGTAATACGCTGCTGCCCATCTAATACTTCGAATTTATTTTCAGCAACCTTTACAAAATAGATAAGCCCTATCGGGTAACCTTTTAATACAGAGTCAATGACATCGGCTTCCTTCTTCGCCTCTGCATATATGTAATTCCGCTGATACTCCGGCTGAATCGTGAGTTTCCCCGCAAGGCCGAAAAGTCCTTTCCCCTCCAGTTCATTGTAAACAAACCCTTCGCATATTTGCGCAACGGTTATGTCTGTCCGTAGCGTGGTATTCATTTTGTTTTCACTCCCTGCTTATCCGGCGGATTAGTATGCGCGGATAAATGCTAAGCAAATAACCGTCTGCGTTGTCCGCCGTATAATAAACGAGTCCGGTTGGTTTTTCTGTGACCAAAACTGCAGCCCTCGTGTTTACTTTGCTGCCGCCTTGTGTGCTACCATCCCTATTATGCTGAACTGCATTTTTATAAATAACGGTCATCGGATAGTCTACGGTGTTACCAAGCGTAATACCGAGTATTTCAAATTGCTCTGGATTATATTTTTCCAAAAAAGTAATTGGAACCCCCATGATTCCGTTACACTTTTCGTTTGATAAACAACCGCTTGTATTTTCGGATTCCGCAGACGATGGGCTGCGCAACTCCACTTCCCGAATCCCACAAATTGTCTGAGAATCCCTTTCCTTCACTTTCGGTTGCTCCGACAATTTCAAACTGTTCCGGATTGAACTTTTCAAGGAAGGTGATGGGCACTCCCATAACGCCGTTACATCCTGCGCCTGATGATGATCCTGAAGTAAGGCGTAATCCTCTGTCTGTCTGTCTGTCTGTCTGTCTGTCTGTCTGTCTGTCTGTCTGTCTGTCTGTCTGTCTGTCTGTCTGTCTGTCAAGATTGTCGCCGACTCACGCGTGTATGTCAAGTCTTTTTCATCATTTCCTTTGCGAAATTTTACGACCTCGAACTGCTTCGGGTTATGTTTTTCGAGATATGTAATCGGAACTCCCATATCCGCAAAGTAGTCGCTTGGGATAGCATCGACAAACGGGACTTCAATGGCATCATAGTTGTCGTATTTCAAATATCCCTGTTCGCGAATCTGCTTGTGCTTACTATATCGCAAATTATCGGCCATTGTCATTAAAGACAGCGGTTGGTGGCGGCGACCGTGGTCAATGTTAGTAAACCAACACGCATTTCCCAACCGCGTGTAGTTCCCTTTATAGCCCAGTTTCTCGGCTTTCTCTCGGTCTTTGGGAGCAACCGCGGCACCTTCCGGCACCTCGAATACCATATCCTGCCCGTTGTTGGTTGCCCCTATCCACAGCTTGTTGTCCTTCAGCAGCGGGAATATTTCTTTATATGTAATTGCGTTTTGGTTTCCGATGACAACGATTTTCTTATCCGTTTCCATCGCCCATGAAACGAACTCTCTAAAGAGGGAAAACGGCGGGTTCGTGACGATAATGTCCGCCTCATCCCGCAAGGCTCTCACCTCGTCGCTACGGAAATCACCGTCGCCGTCGAGATATTCCCACTTCAAATCGTGTATGTCAACCCTGCCGACTTTTCCCGTGCTTCTCTCAAGAGTGAAAATCCGCCCGCGCGCTCGCGACTTCTTCTCGTCATATTGCGGAGACTGTAGCTCAAATATCGTCATTTGATGGTACTGTTCATATTGCTGCTCTTTACGGTCAGCCGCATAACCCGTGCTAATCAGTTTTTTCAAGCCCAAGAACTCAAAGTTCTGAGCAAAAAACTTTGTGAAGTTGCTCCACTCGGGGTCGTCACACGGGAGTAAGACAGTTTTTCCACGGAATACATCTGGGTTATATTCCAGATAGGCATTCATTTCTTTCTGAATGTAGTCATAAACAGTGTAAAACTCGTCATTTTTTCTGACCTTCGCTTTTCCAAGGCTTTCGTTTGCCACGGCGCTTGCCGCCTTTCTCTATTTTGCAATTTCGCGACATGCGCTCTTGTAACATAGTATATATTTTATCAGAAGCAAAGTCAACGTTTTATCCTTACACCAGCAGCAATAATTTGTTTTCTACATCTTGCACAAACTGTGCGGATAGAAGTTGTCAAAATTGACGAAAAAATTTTTTGAAACCCTATTGACTTTTTGTAGAGGCATCAATATAATATGTGTAGAGGCGAAAAGTAGAACGGAGGTGAATACATGCCTCGGAAAATGGGCAGACCGCCCGCTGAAAACCCCAAAAACGTGAAGATGAACATCCGCATTTCGGAAGAAACCGCCCAGACCCTACGGGAATGTTCGGATTTGCTTCAAATTCCTCGCGTGAGCGTCATTGAAAAAGGGATTCAGCTTGTGCGCGAACAAATTGCCAACGATGAAAAGTAAGAGGAGCGCCCACTCCCCGACCAAGAAGATGTGGACGCACCAAGCAACCCAGCAGTTTCCTGACTGGATAAATCCATTCTATCACAAAGGGAAACTGCAATCAAGTGTTTTTGAAAAAAAGGGATTGACATTTATTGTGCGCACGATTATAATAAATGTGCGGACAATAAAGGAGGTGCAAGATGTCCCCGAAGAAAGGACGACCGTATAGCGATAACCCTAAAACTGAGCGCCTGTTTATTCGAGTGACTTCCGAAGAGAAAGCGGAAATCCAAAGGGATGCAAAAGAACTAAAGATGTCGCTTCTTGAGCTGCTCAAACTTGGGATTCGGTCGGCAAAAAGTAAATAAAGAAGTAGCGCATCGGGCTGAGCCTCTCAAAACTTCACCCGCTACGCTACCCGCAAGACCTTTGCAAGACTTGCGCAAATATTATATCATGCGCTTCTTCAAAGGTCAACCATTTTTGATTTTGAAGGAAAATACATTTGTGTCGACTTTGACCTGATAAGTCCCTTCCAAGTTGCCGCCCAACGACCCGTCAAGGTATGACCACTTGTCTACCAGTGTAAGCTCCGCCGTTTTTTCCGACGGCTCGATTTTGAATGATGGATCCTTTATTAAAAAAACGCCTTGCTGGATGTAGTATTCCTCGCCGTTTGATAAGAGCATCCCCTCGTCGAGCGCGATTTCCTGCCCGAACCAGAGCCGGTTGAACGCAAAGTCAAATCGTCCGTCCACATTGGAAAGCGTTACGGATGCGCTCCGTCGGTTCCCGTTCTGTAAGTTTACCGATAAGCTCCCGGAAGAAATAAATGTCCGGCTCAGAGGATTGTTCCTGTTCGCGTCCACGGAAAAGGCTGTGGAGCCATCCGGATTCAGGAATCGAAGACGGCAAAGCTTTGTAAACCGCTTGCGCAGCATGTTCAGATAGTCGGTCCTTTTCTGAAACGGCGTCCAACCGCTCGCTCGCAGGACGGTAAGATCGTGGTCTGAGCAGGCAAGGTAGCCGTCTGCACATTTGAATTTCGAAGTTATATAGTCTGAATTTTCCATCCTTCACCGCCTTGCCGATTTCTCTCAAAATGAAGATGACGGCGGCGCAGGGGAGGGGGGACCCACGCCCCGCCCCGCGCTGTCTCGTCGGTTTTATTAAGGAGTGTCGATATTTCCGCCGAGCCGACGGATGACCTCCGCGATCACGGTGCTCGTATCTGCGCCTGAGCCGGCCGTTTTCCCTTTGATCTCGCGCATGAAGATCACAAGCAGGCGAACATCACTCTCGGAAAGATCGAGGATCATAAAAAAAGCCACGGCATACTTTGCGGAACGACACAAGAAAGAGTAGCGTTTGCGGCGGAGCGGCTGCGGGAATACCCCGTAGGCAAAGTGTGCCGAGTATTGAACATTCCACGCTCCGGTCTGTATGATGCGCGGCGGAACGGAGTCCGCCGCAAGGTAATCAAGGGGAAAGAGCGGCAAGCAGTTGTCGAAGCCTTTATAGAGCATCACGGCAGCTTCGGACGTCGGATGCTGAAGAGGATACTGGAACGAAACGGCGTCCGGATATCGGAATATCGGATAAGAAAAGTGATGCAGGCCGAGGGCTTATGCGCAAAATACGGCCGAAAACGGTGCAAAAATATTTACACGAGCAAGGCAACGGAGCGATATCTCCACGAGAACGTCTGGGCGCAGCTGAAGCCGGAGGAGCGCGCGAGGCTGGAGGTATGGAGCATGGATTTCACCGAAGTGAAGATTCAGAGGAAGAAGATTTATACCTGCGGCATCATTTCGGTGAATCGCAAGATCCTGGTCGGCTACGCACAGGCTCCGTGCTGCACCGCAGAGCTGGCGCTTACCGCCTTACGGAAGGCGGTACAGGAGTTTGGCAGGCCGGATATGATTATGACCGACCGGGGCCCGCAATTCACGAGCCGTGCATTTTTTGACATGATGCAGGAAAATAAAATCACGCACAGCATGTCACGTCCGTATAAGCCGATTGACAATCGTTTCATTGAGACATTTTGGAAATCAATGAAAGTTGAGATGGGAAGGCTTGATTTGCTGACACCGGAGACCTACCGGATGGTGGTAGACTATTATATCCATTATTATAACTATCTCCGTCCGCATAGCTCCCTCAACTACCGCACGCCTCTCATCGCGTGATTGTCATTTATTTCTCGGCTCTTTTGTCCGAATTTCCTTCCCATTTTCCCCGTAAGGGGCCGTGGCAATCTCGCAGAATGTTTCTGAACTTTCGGAAAACTCCGGCGAACCCGGAACATTTTACATAAGATTCCCACGTCGCTTCGCTCCGACCGGCAAGCGGAGTGTCCGTATCCGTAAGGCGGCAAAGCCACCAACGGCTACGTCATCGGAATGACATAACTGAGAGTTCTTTGACACGCTCAAGCCCCTGCGTAGGTCAAATACCAACGCAGGGGCGTTTCACATCACATGGGTCCGTTTGAATTTGCTGCATGTTACGAGCGGACCGGCGGAGAAAACTTTCGGATATTATGTAAATTTCTTGTTGAATTATGTCGGGGGCTGTGGTAAATTGAATAAGGGTGAGCAGGGTGGAACAGAGCAGCTCTCCGACGCCGTCGCGAAGTAATGAACAAGCGATGCGCCGAGGCGTGCGAACTGCTTCCGATACAGAATTCTTCTGTCATAACAGCCGGAGAAAACGGCCTGATAATTTATAGAACGGCTGCAATTCCTGTATGGTATTTTTAACGACTGTGTGATAATAAAATATTGCCGAAGCGAAAAGGCTTTGAACAGATCGTCCGAGGTGTACCTGTTGATCGGAACGGAGCTGTCCTAAAATCGCTGTCAGAAAAGAGGAACGCCTATGGAATTTTCAAATTTATATTTTATATATCTTTTTTTGCCGCTCTGCCTGGCGGTTTATTTTCTGATCCCCGGAATGCGGCGGAAGAACATGGCTTTGATCGTCGCAAGTCTTCTTCTGTACGCGATGGGGCAGCCATACTATGTCCCTCTGCTGCTGCTCACGGCGTATGTCAACTATCTGCTGGGACGGCGCGTTCGCGTCGGCGAAAGAAAAACACTGCTTTTGCCGCTGCTGATCGATCTCGGCGTACTGGTGTTGGTCAAATATCTTGACTTCCTGCTGGGTATTTTCGGGCTGCACGGTGCGGACGGCGGCGGTGTGCTGGGCTTGGTCGCGCCGATCGGCATTTCCTACTATACTTTCCAGCTCGTGTCCTACCATGTTGACGTCTATCACGGAAAATGCAAGGCTTCCGACAGCTTTACGGAGCTGCTGCTGTTTATCTGTATGTTCCCCAAAATGCCGACGGGACCGATCGTGCGCTATGAACAGGTGCAGATGCAGCTCCACCAGCGCCGGACCAATCCCCGCGCCGCATTTCAGGGCGGCGTCCGCTTTGTAACGGGCTTGGCGAAAAAGGTCCTGATCGCGGACTACGCATTCAGCAGCTATGAAGCGCTGGCAAAACAGCCCTACGGCGCGGCCGCGTGGCTTGGGGCGCTGCTGTATATGTTCTTCATCTACTTTGAGTTTTCCGGCTGCGCGGATATGGCCATCGGACTGGGAAGAATTTTTGGCTTCCGCTATCCCGAAAACTTTGACCTGCCGTATACCTCGCGCTCTATTACGGAGTTCTGGCGCCGCTGGCATATCACGCTGGGCAGCTTTTTCCGCGACTACGTCTATATCCCGCTGGGCGGCAACCGCAAGGGGACGCTGCGCAGGATCCTTAATCTGCTGGTCGTTTGGGCTTTGACCGGACTCTGGCACGGAGCAAAGTGGAACTATCTGATCTGGGGACTGTATTTCTTTGTCCTTCTGGCTGTCGAAAAGCAGCTTATGCCGAAGCTGGAGCGGCTGCCGTATGCGGTGCGCCTGCTGATTACCATGTTCTTCGTGCTGATCGGCTGGGTGATCTTTGCCAACGAGGATATGGCCGCGATGGGAAACACCTTTGCGCTGATGTTCGGAAAGGGCGATTTCTGGAACGCGTCGGTCGGCGTGCTCCTGAAAAACGCGCTTCCGCTGCTGGGCCTGTGCCTGCTCGGCTCCTCCGTGCTGCCGCGCTGGGGCAGCTTCATCTGGAGCGGCATTTTCCTGCAAAATAAGAAGAGCGACCGCATTTCCGTGAAGCAGTGCGTCTATGCGCTCGGAATGCTGGCATTTGCGGCGGTGCTGCTCTATCTGTGCACCGCGTCGCTGATCGGCTCGGCCAGCAAGGCGTCGCTTTACGGCGGCTTCTGACGGTGGAGGATTGATATTATGAAACGAATCTATACGGTCCTTTGCGGACTGATCGTGGTCGTGTTGTTCTGCGTTGGCTGCTACGGGCTGTTTCATCTTGACAGCACGGTCAAAAAACCGAAGCTGACATTTTCCGCACTTCTGAACGGAAAATTTGCGACGGCGTGTGTCAACCGCTATTCGGAAGCCTTCCCCAAGAGCGAGTCGCTGCAGAATACCGCGAAAAAGCTCAACAGCTTCTATAAATTTTCTGCGCTTTCCGGCGGCGACGGCGTGCAGATCATCATTGACATGAACAGCAACGCGGCCCATGGCGGCGAAGCGCTCAAGCCGACGGAGCCGCAGTCCGTCTCGTCGTCTGCGCCGTCGGGTGCGGACGTGACCGACGAGCCGACGGAGCCGCCGACTGAGCCGGAGGAGGAAGACGATCCCGACGCGGTTGTTGAGGATCTGGGACAGGCGATCCTGATCGACGACCGTGCCATTGAGATTCCGTATGCCAATTACGATAAGATCGAGACCTATGCGCAGGCTGTGACGAACATTGCGACGGCGCTGGGCAGCGGTGTGCGGACGTTCAGCATTGCCGTTCCGAACTCGGCGGAGTTTTACACGCCGAAGGATTACCATACCGGCGATAAATCCCAGAAGGGCATGATCGACTTCTGCTACGAGAAAATGGGCGACAATGTCATTACCGTCGACGCCTATTCCAAGCTGAAGCCGCACAAGGACGAGTATATCTATTTCCGCACGGATCACCACTGGACCCAGCTCGGCGCGTATTACGCCTATACGGCTTACTGCGAGGCGGCCGGTCTGAAGGCGGAGCCTCTGAGCAAGTTTGAGACGGGCAGCTATTCCGATTTCCTCGGCTCCATGTACCACTACCTCTCGAGCTTCCCGCAGGCGTCCGTGCTGGCCAATAACCCGGATACGGTGGAGTTTTACCGCCCGTTCGTAGACCTGAACACGAATTTCTATACGGACGCCACGCTGAGCGAGAAGTACGCGACAGGAACGATCTGCTATATCGAGCCAAACGTTTCCAATAAATATCTGTGCTTCCTCGGCGGCGACCACCCCATTACCATCATCGAGACCAGCGCGAAGGGGCCGGTGTGTATGCTGCTTAAGGAATCCTATGGCAACGCCTTTGCCCCGTGGCTCACGAGCCATTACAGCAAGGTGATCGTGGTCGACCCGCGCGAATTTAACCGCGACGGCAAGCCGAGTCTGGACCTTGTTTCGTTTGCCAAGCAGCAGAATGTCAAGGACTGTATCGTTTTGAACTATCCGATGATGCTCAATTCCGAAGCTTATATCGAATGGCTCAATCGGCTCGTGCAGTAAGCACGGACGAAACGGCCGATACCATCAGAAAGGCGGAGATGATTTGAAATACAGCAAGATCGCCGTGGGCGTATTGTGTGTTCTGCTGCTGCTTACCGGCTGTAAGACGACCGAGGAGCTGCGCCGTGAGGAGGCCGTTTCCGAGGGTGTATCGTACCTTGAGGAGCTGGAATCGCTCGACCCGAAGATCGTTGAGGAGCAGCGCCGCGAAATTGAACAGCGCAGGCTTGAGGCGCAGCGCGAGGAGCTGCAGCGGCAGCTTCTCGACGGCGAGCTGGACGTCTGGGCGCAGTTCAAGGATTATGTGATCTTAGGCGATTCGCGGGCCGTCGGCTTTTACTACTTTGATTTTCTCGACAAGAGCCGCGTTTTGGCGGGCGGCGGCGATACCATTGCGATCGTACCGGAGAAAATTGAGGAAATGCATACGCTTGATCCGCACTATATCTACCTCTGCTACGGTCTGAATGACACGAGCATCGGCTACTGGAACACCAAAGAGGAATATGTCGACGCAATGGGTGAAACGCTTTCCATGCTGCAGCAGGAGTTTCCGGACGCGAAGCTGATCGTCAGCTCCATTCTGCCCGCGCGCGATCCGGCGTTCGAGCGCTCCTCCAAGTGGTACAATATCCCGGACTACAGCGCCGCCGTGGAGGCGTACTGTCAGGAAAACGGCATCTCCTTTGCCAACAACGACAAGATCAGCGAAGAACATGCGGATCTTTGGCAGGATGACGGGATCCATGTACGGCCGGAGTTTTACCCCTACTGGGCGACCAATCTGATCCTTGCTTCTTGGGAGGATACGAGCCTTGAATAAATCGCTGCTGTTTTGCGTCGCCCGCTGGGCGGCTGCGGCGCTGGCCGTCGTGCTGCTGGTGACGATGCTGTCGTCCGATCCGCTGAGCGATACGCCGCCGGAGGAAATGGAGCAGGCGGTCACCTCCGTTCTGGAGCTTTCCATGATGCAAAAGGCGGACAATCAGATGATCCGCCGCCTTTACGGGCTGAATCCGGCCGACTATGAGGCTTGCGTGCTCTATTATCCGCTGACCAATATGGAGGCCGAGGAGCTGCTGCTGGTCAAGCTGAAGGATGCCGCGCAGGGCGAAGCGGTGCGCGAAGCTGTCGAGACGCGGCTGCAGACCCAGAAGGATTCCTTTGAGGGCTACGGAATTTCGCAGTTTGATCTGCTGACGAACCATTCTGTTTGCCGCGTCAGCGGGAACTATGTTCTGTTTGTTGTCAATGAGGCGTCGGATGCGGCGCTGCAGGCCTTTTTAGGCGCGCTGTAAGGGGAGGGAAGTCATGGCATTTTCTGATCTTTTCTTTCCCTTTGTATTCCTGCCGATCAGCCTGCTTCTCTATGCGGTCATGCCGAAGAAGGTTAAAAACGTCGTCCTGCTTCTGTGCAGTCTGGTCTTTTTTGCATGGGGAACGCCGGAATACCTGCTGCTGATGCTTTGCAGCATTCTGGTCAATTATTTTGCCGGCTGGGAGCTTCACCTGAATGCGGAGCGCCCCGCCCGCGCTAAGGTCGTGCTGACGGTCACGACGGTGCTGAATTTACTGCTGCTGGGCTTCTTCAAGTACTACGGCTTTTTGCTGGAAAACCTCAACGCACTGCTGGGAACGTCGATCCCCGTGCGGACGCTTCCTGCGCCGATCGGACTGTCGTTCTATACCTTTACGCTGCTCTCGTACCTTTTTGATGTCTATCGCGGGAAGGCGCCGATGCAGAAAAATCTGTTCCGCTTCAGTCTGTATGTGACCTTTTTCCCGAAGCTCGTTTCAGGCCCGATCATTCAGTATGCGGATATGGAGGAGCAGCTTTCCGGGCGCAGTCTGCAATGGAAGCAGATCGGCGAGGGCGCACGGCTGTTCATTGTGGGACTCGGGAAAAAGGTGCTGCTTGCCAACATGCTCGGCACGCCGTTTTATGCGTTGAGCGGGATCGGCGCGGCGTCGCTGTCCACCTGCGGCGCGTGGCTCGGCTGCCTGTGCTACAGCCTGATGCTCTATTTTGACTTCAGCGGTTATTCCGATATGGCTGTCGGCGTGGCAAAAATGTTCGGCTATGAGCTTCCGAAGAACTTTGATTATCCGTACCTTTCCGGAAGCGTCTCGGAATTTTGGCGTCGCTGGCATATTACGCTCGGTGCGTGGTTCCGCGATTACGTCTATATCCCCCTTGGCGGCAGCCGCGAGGGTGTCGGTAAGACGGTCCGCAATCTGCTGATCGTTTGGCTCCTGACGGGGCTCTGGCACGGTGCAAATTGGACCTTCCTTGTGTGGGGCGTCTATTACGGCCTGCTCCTTGTGCTTGAAAAATTCGTTTTCCGACGTGTACTGGAGCATATTCCGGGCTTCTTTAAGCATTTGCTGACGCTGCTGCTGGTCATGATCGGATGGGTGTTTTTCTTCTCCGACAGTCTTCCGGAGGCGCTTCGCTGGATCGGGCGAATGTTTTCGTTCGGCTCGGTCGGGTTCCTTGACGGGACGGCAAAGTACTACTTTGCCTCTTGCTGGAAGCTCCTTCTGTGCGGCGTGATCGCTTGTCTGCCGGCCGGCAGCCGTCTGGGCAGCGTCGTCTATCGGAAGGGGAAGGGGGCAGTCGCGATCTCTGCGGCCTATTTCCTCCTGATCCTGGTACTGTGCATCGCGTCCATGATGAACGACACCTATTCCAGCTTCTTGTATTTCCAATTCTGACGGGGAGGTGCCTTGATGGACGAACGACTTCAAAGAAGACAGGCACGCCGTCAACGCCTGCGGCGGAACCGGCAGCTTCAGGGAACGTATCTTACGCTTCTGCTTTTCGGCCTGATCCTCCTATTCGGTGTGCTGCATCTTATAACGCCCGACCGTGCGTATTCTGAGGACGAAAATCGAATGCTCGCGCAATGGCCTGCGCCGACTTGGTCGTCGCTCAGGGACGGAACGTACACCGATGCGCTGGAGCGTTATTTTGCGGACCAGTTCCCGGCGCGTGACGGCTGGATCGGATTAAAGCTTCGATTTGACCGCGCGACGGGTCAGAAGGAGGCCAACGGCGTTTACCTATGCAGCGACGATTATTTGATGCAGATCCCCACCGCTCCGAACGAGGAAACGCTTGATCGGACGCTGACGGCGATCGACCGTTTTGCCGCGCAATATCCGAGCGTGAATACCGTCGTGAGCATCGTTCCGAATGCCGTGACGATTCTATCCGAAAAGCTTCCGAAAAATGCGCCCGTCCGCGACCGCAGCGCCGACCTGCAGGCGATATATGCCAAGCTTGACAGCGTAAAAAAGGTCGATGTAACGCAGACGCTTCTTGCGCATAAGGATGAGACGCTCTACTATCGAACGGATCATCACTGGACAAGCCTCGGCGCAAAATTTGCCTTTGAATCGATCGCACCGACGCTGGACATTACGCCGATCGAGGACTACAGCGTTTATACCGTCTCCGACAGCTTTGAGGGGACGCTTGCTTCCAAGAGCGGATGCCACGGCGCGACTGATGTGATCGAGGTCTATGCTCCGCAGTCCGATGTTGCCTACGCCGTGACCTACGACGACAGCCACAAGACCGTTTGCTCTTTATACGACGCGGCTGCCTTAAAAGAAAAGGATCAGTATACCGTATTCTTCGGCGGGAATCACCCGCGGATCGATATTGAGACGGGCGCGGATACGGGAAAGACCCTGCTGATCTTCAAGGATTCTTATGCCAACTGCTTTGTGCAGTTCCTCACGCCCTATTACGACCGGATCGTTATGATCGATGCGCGTTATTACTACGACAATGTTTCTTCAATCATGCGCCGCGAGGGCGTGACCGATGTCCTGTTCCTCTATAATTTAGATACGTTCCAAGACGATGTCTCCCTTGCCGACGTTCTGGAGGCAAGCGCGGATGCGCAGTAACGGACCCTGGGTGCTAAAACGGCTCTCCTTATGCCTAGAGGCCGATGCCTACATCGGCCCGTCGTATGTACCTTCGTTTGACGTCTGGGGCGGGCTGCACTCACTTAGCGCAGCCATCGGCCACGAAGGAGCCTTGCGGATGTGGCATGCCTTTTTTGGGTACAGCCCGCCGCTTGCAGGAGCTCTCGGCTTCCTTTGTCGGAGCTGACGGCCCCCAATGGCAGACATTTTCAATTCCCTTTGTTGGTGTCGGTGTTCTCCGACGCTCCACCGCCGACACGTCCGTTTGATGCGTAGGGCGGGCTTCCCTAAGCCCGCCGCACTGCCTTACCCACACAGTTATCTGAAGCAACACTTCTTGAAATTTAATGAACTATTATTATAACTTTTAAAGGACTCTACTGCCGGTAGAGTCCTTTTCTATTGCTGATTGAGCGGCCACTTTTAATAGGAGGGTGATTTTTGCCGGCATTTTATTATAATGAAAGCATTGAAGACGCGCCCGGCGCGAAGAACTGTGATTATATTCGAGGAGAAACGTATATGGCAAAGTTTATTCTTGCAACGGATTCCGGCTGCGACCTTTCCGCAGAATACTGCGAACAGCATGACATCCCCGTCCTGCTGATGCATTATACCATGGACGGCAAAAACTGTACGGACACCATGCGGGCAGAAGATCAAAAGGCTTTCTATCAGATGATGGAGCAGGGAAGTGTGGCGCGCACCAGTGCCGCAAATGTCTCGGACTATCTGGAGTTTTGGGAGCCGCTTCTTGAACGCGGCCTGCCCATTGTCCACCTTACGCTCGGAAGCGGCATTTCGGGGACCTATCAGAATGCCTGCCTTGCGCACGAGCAATTCCTGACTATGCATCCCGAGGCGGTGATCTCTGTTGTCGATTCGCTGGGCGCGTCCCTGGTCTACGGTAAGATGGTCGTAGAGGCGGCGCAGCTTCGTGACGCGGGGCAGACTGCAGAGGAATGCGTTGCATGGCTTGAAGCGCACAAGCATAATATCACGCCCTATTTTACGACGGGCACGCTTGAGTATCTTTACCGCGGCGGACGTGTCAGCCGTGCCGGTATGGTCGTTGCAAGGGCGCTGAATATTTGGCCGATCCTGAATTTGAACGATCTCGGAGAACTGAAGGTCATTGACAAATGCCGCGGCAAAAAGCGCAATTACGAGAAGATCATGAATTACATTGCTGAGGACGTGATCGACCCGCAGAATCAGACGCTCTATGTTTCTCATGCCGCCGCTTTTGAGGAAGCGAAGGCGTTTGCAGAGCAGGTGCGGGACACGATCGGCTTCCGCGATATTTTCTATAGCCAGATCGGCGCGACGATCGGCGCGCATACCGGCCCGGGGCTTGTTTCGCTGTTCTATTCCGGCCACCCGCGCAAACCGAGTAAATAAGCAGCTTATGGCGCAGATTCTATAGATGTTTATAGTTCCTTCGCCTATAACATACCCCCCTGTGTAGGTATTGTCCTACACAGGGGGGATTTGTCTATTGCCTGTTTTTCCCCGACCTGTTCTCCGTCTCCTGACCCCCGGCATTTATGATAGGACCGTTTTTTCGGTCGGTTCAGCGCAGGGTATTGCTGCTGTTGAGAACGGTGGTGCTGTAGAGAAACAGGACGTCCTGCTTGTCAAATTCCAGAAAGCGGCCCAGAAGTTCCGGGGAAATATAGCGGATATCGACCAAGGTGATCTTCGCATACCCGCCTGCAAGCAGCGGTACGATGCTGCTGCCGAAGGAGTCGCGGAAAACGATCAGCTCCCGATCGTCGGCTGCTTCCGGGTTTTCGATCCGCAGGAGCGATTTGGAGCCGGAGAGAAACAGAGCGTAGGGGTCGGCGCTGCTTGCCGCAGTCTCATCGTAGAGCGTCGTCCAAGCGTCTGCCTCGTAGTCAAAAACGCGGCAGCGGTCGAGAACGTCGTTCGTGAGATAGCAGAGGGTGTCCGGGCGGAGCGGAAGCGCGGCCTGTCCATAGTATGCGCCGTAAAACGGCGTATCGAGACGGACCGCCCGAAATTCCGCCGGCAGCTCCGCGCCCATTCGTTCTGCCAGTCGGCTTGCGGCCTCCGTAAGCGCCTCCTGCCGCCAGTGCGGGTCGGTGCGATAGTAGCTGTCCAGCGTGAGCAGATCGGTCAGGTCGATATCGTCCGCATAGGGCATCGCAGCGGTCAGCTCGGCTTTCAGTGCGGCATAGTCCATTTTCGGATACCGCTCGTCGGTATAATAGTTTTTGTCCGGAATGACACTCAGATAAATGCGACAGTCCGTCCCTTGCAGGTAACGTGTATACAGCGCTTCAAAGCGCGACGCGGCACTGCTGACGGAATCGGCGTAAAGCGGGTAATCCAGCTTGACGGCGGAGCCGTCTTGCAGATACAGCCCGTTGTTGTCCGACTGACGGAGAAGCTTTACGGCCGTGAGCGCTTTCAGCGTGCGGAAACGGTCGCGAAGCGGAAATTGGTCGAGCGTGTAGCGCTCAAATTCCTCCATAAAGCTTCCGCTCAGTACGGTCGAGACGCTTGCGGAGGGGAGCTGTGCCAGATCTCTCCGCTCACTGACGGAGACGGTGTCGTCTTTCTTAACGAGGCTCCAAACGGAGAAGCCGAAGAGAAAAAGCGCCGGAAGCAGGAGTAGGGCAAGGTTTTTGCATTTTTCGCGCATCGCTCCGACCTCCTAGAATCGAAAATAGAGAAACGGGTTAAACGAACCGTCGACGAGATAGGCGGTACACACGGCAAGGAGAAGCACCGCCGCCGTCGGTTCCAGAACGGCCAGCACGGGTGCGCCGACGCGAGTGCGTCGAACGGCATCGACCGAACGCCGAAGCAGAGGTGTCGCGCCGACGATGCCCAGCAGCAGGACCGTGCCGTAGCTGCGCAGGAAGTAAAGGCTCTCTGTATTGGCAAACGGCAGACCGCGCAGGCCGAACATTGCGCCGAGTTGTGTAAAAGCGCCGCCGATGCTCTCGGCATCGAAGATCACAAAGCCGATCAGAACGAAAAACAGCGTATAAAGGTGAGCGGGGACGGGATGCTTTTTTAAGGTCGGCAGCAGCCATTGCTTTTCCGCAATCAGCAGCAGCGCGTAGAACAGGCCCCAGACGACGAAATTCCATGATGCGCCGTGCCACAGCCCGGTGGCCGTCCAGACAAGCAGCAGGTTCAGCAGCCGCCGCGCCGTGCCGCATCGGCTGCCGCCCAGCGGGATATAGAGATAATCCCGAAACCAAGTGCCGAGAGAGATGTGCCAGCGCCGCCAAAATTCCGTAATGCTTGCCGAACAGTAGGGGTAGTCGAAGTTCTCCGTCAGGCGGAAACCGAAAATACCGGCAAGCCCGATGGCCATATCGCTGTAGGCGGAAAAGTCAAAATAGATCTGCAGCATAAACGCGACCGCATACAGCCATACGAACAGGACCGAGGGCGACTGCGAAGCGTTGTACGCGGCAGCAAGCTTGCCGAGCGTATTGGCAAGCAGGAGCTTTTTCCCCAGACCGATCAGAAAGCGCTGTGCGCCCGCCGCCGCGCCTGCGACGGTATGCGTCCGTTCCCGAAGCTGCGCGGCAATGTCGGCGTAGCGGACGATCGGACCCGCGATGAGCTGTGGGAACATCGCGATATACAGGGCCAGATCGATCGGATTCCGCTGGGCAGGGGCGTCGCCTCGGTAGACGTCAATGACGTAGCTCATGATCTGGAATGTATAAAAGCTGATGCCGATGGGCAGCGCGATGCGGAGGGCGGGGACGGAAAGCCCCGTGAGCGCCTGCAGGGACGAGAGGAAAAAGCCCGCATATTTGAAATATCCGAGCAGCAGCAGACTCAATACGACGCAAAGCGTCAGGAACAGCTTGGCCTGACGCTTTGCACGGTATTTTTCGATCAACAGGCCGAAGCAATAGCCCTGAAGGATCGATGCCAGCATCAGAATCAGATATTTCGGTTCTCCCCAACCGTAGAAGAACAGGCTGCATACGAGCAGTACGGCGTTTTTGGCGCGGCGCGGCACAAGAAAATAGAGCAGCAGCGTCGCCGGGAGATAATAATACAGAAACGGAATACTGGAAAACAGCATTTATTCGATGGGAGCTTCGCTGACGATCACGACATTGGCGTAGCAGGCGGTGAGCTGTGCCTGAAATGTGTCGAGAAGGTCGCCTGCGCCGAAAGCGCCGATCAGGCAATTGTCGACGTAGGCCACGAGCAGACGGTCGGGGAAGCCGCAGACCCACTGACGGCTCTGGATATTCGAGACGAGAGCCTGCGCAAGGGCGTCCATGTCCTCGCCGTCCTTGACCTGATAGGCGGCGGCGGTAAAGGTGTTGACATTCAGCATGTGGGTGAGAGAGGCGGCGGCCTCCAGCTTGTCCGCCTGCGCGGCGGGGTAGCCCAGCATACGGTCAAGCTCCTGTGCGTCGTCGAGCGTATAGACACCGGGAGCGTTTTCCTTCATGTGCTCTTCGGAGAAGTCGCCGCCGACGGCGGCAAAGCGGTCAGCCTCGGGAATGGCTTCCCAGACAGTGGTCAACAGGGTCAGCGGCGCGTTGTCTCCATTCGCCACATCCTCCGTACCTGCGTCGGTCGAGGGCGCTTCGGTTGAAGGTGCTTCAGTCGAGGGAGCATCGGTCGAGGGGGCGTCTGTCGTCGGTTCGGCGTCGGCGGGCGACGCACAGGCGGCAAGGCTCAGCAGCATGGCGGCCGCGAGCAGAATGGCAAAAAGCTTTTTCATGTGTTGGTACCTCCGGTTTGTGTTTTGATGTCGGTTTCTTCTCCGATTGAAAATTCGGAGCTGTTGAAACATCCGAGAGCCGCGAACGCGCGGGGCTGCGTCGAGGGTCGTTCCATACGAGCGCCAAGGCATCGCTGCATAATTCGTCGGACTCTTCTCCATGGACGACGCGCCGAACGAAAAGTTCCCTGCCAAAAATCGGCAAGGGCTTTTGTGTCGGCATGTGCCGAAAGGAGAAATGATATTGTAGCGGAAAAAACGGGAAAAAGCAAGCGAAAAACTTCCGAAAATCGGAGAAAGTGCCGTGAGCACTGCCGAAGCGGGCCGAGAGCGTTGACCATCGACCGAAAAAACGGCCTGATACGGAGGGGCGGATGAAAACACCTTCAATAATAAAGCGGAGCGACGCTGCCGCGCCGCTCCGTTGAAAGCGTTTGTTTTTACTGCAAATGATTCAGGGAAAGCCGCCTCTTAGTCAAGCGCGGTGAAACGGGCCAGCATGTCGGGGGTGTTGTCCGTCTGGAAGGAGGCCGCCGTGATGCTATAAACGACCGAGCCGGACTTCACGGGAACGAGCGTTTCGTAGAGCGGGATGCCCTGAATGCTTACGGTAACAGAGATGCAGGGATGCTCACTGCCGAGGAAGGTCGTCGTGGACTTCTCAATCTGAATATCCTCAAAGCCGCTGGCGGCAAGGGTGGATTCCAGCGTGGGAAGGGCGGCCTCGATGTAGCCCTCTTCGTCGAGACTCAGCGTGTAGAGGAGGCTGAGGTTTTCGGCGGTGATGTTCAGCGTCTGCATACCGTCCTCGGTCTGCGCGTAGAAAATCATCGCAGTGCCGCTGCTTTCAAGCTGTGCGGCGATATCTTCGTCGGTGAAAAGCTCCTTTGTCGCGCCGTTGAGCTGTGCAAGGGTAGCTTCGTCAGCGACGACCCAATCGGTGGGGACATCGAAGCGAACGCCCATATCCTCGTTTGCGTAGCCGAGCGGCTCATCAGAAGGCTCGTCGGTGGGGGCTTCCGTGTTGGGGGCCTCGGTGCTGGGCGCTTCCGTAGAGGGAGCTTCCGTCGTCGGGGCTTCTGTAGTGTCTTTTTTGTCGGTCTGCTTGCCGGCGCAGGCGGCAAGACTCAGCAGCATGGCCGCGGCCAGCAGCAGTACGATCAGCTTTTTCATTTTGTTTCCTCGTTTTTGTCCATTTTTTATTTGTCCGTCGCATTGCTGAGAACGGGCAGTAGTCTAAATATACCACATGCCGGGGATATTGTCAAGAACGCCGACTCATTTGTCGCATAAAAGACCGTAAAGAACGATGTCCTCGTAATGTCCATCCTTCAGCATGTGCTCGCGCTGTGTTCCCTCATAGGCCATGCCGAGCTTCTGCATGACGCGGCCGGAGGCCGGGTTCGAGGCGAAATGCCGCGCATAGACGCGGTGAAAGCCATGGGCGAACGCCCAATCGACCAGTGCGCGCGCCGCCTCGGAGGCGATGCCGCGATTCCAGTATTCTTGGCCGATCCAATAGCCCAATTCGCCGTTCTTATGCGCGGCGTGGCGGCTCAGGCTGACGCAGCCGTAGAGTGTGCCGTTTTCCCGATCGGTGACCGCGAACTCGTAGCACAGCCCGGAGTCGAAGTGCGCGGGCTGCCCGGCGATCCAGCTCTCGGCGGCTGCGAGCGGGTAGGGAAAGGGGAGAGAAAGCGTGCTCTTTGTCACCTCGCGGTCGTTGCACAGGCGCGAGACCTCCGCTGCGTCCGATCTCTGAAAGGGGCGCAGCAGCAGCCTCGGCGTTTCAATCAGCCATTCCTCAATCATCATCGATTTGCTCCTCCGAACAGCTTAAAACTATGGCAACACCGCATAATTGCACCTTCCGCCTTCGCCGGATATTTTTCGCCGATCCAGCGGTTTGAAAAGTTTGAAATACACAGAGTATTCCTGCGCTTTTCAAACCTTGGCCCGACAAAAAATCTCTCGCCGAATGCTCTCGCTGAATTATGCGGTGCTGCCCTATCGATTCTCAGATCTCCATAATCACGGGAAGGATCATGGGGTTGCGCTTGGTGTTTTTGAACAGAAATTGGCTCAGGTCGTTTTTGATGGTGCTCTTGATCGTCGCCCAGTCGGAAATATTGCGGCTGCGGCAGACATCGAGAGAGTGCGTGGCGATCATCTTCATGGCTTCCATCAGGTCTTCGTTGTCCTTCATATACACAAAGCCGCGCGTGATGATATCCGGTCCGGAAAGCACGGAGCCGTCCTCGCTGGACAGGTTGACGCACACGACGATCATGCCGTCCTGCGCCAGATGCTTGCGGTCGCGCAGAACGACACTGCCGACGTCTCCCACGCCGGTGCCGTCGACAAGAATTTTTCCTGCGGGTACGGTGTCGGTGAGCTTGCAGGTTTTCTTGGTGCACTCGATGACTCTGCCGATATCCGCGATCAGAATGTTCTTGGGATTCATTCCCATGGAGCGGGCAAGGGCGGCGTGCTTTCGCAGATGCCGCTGTTCGCCGTGGACGGGGATAAAGAACTGCGGCTTTGTCAGCGCGTGGATGATCTTCAGCTCCTCCTGACAGGCGTGGCCGGAGACATGCAGCCCCTCCAGCTTGTCGTAGATCACCTCCGCCTCCTTCCGGTACAGCTCGTTGATGATGCGCGAAACGGCCTTTTCGTTGCCGGGAATGGCCGAGGCGGAAATAATGACCTTGTCCCCGGGCATGATATCGACCTGCTTGTGGCTGGAAAACGCCATGCGGTACAGTGCGGACATGTTTTCGCCCTGAGAGCCGGTGGAGACAATGACGATCTTGTCCTTGGGAAGCGATTTGATCTGATTGATGTCGACCAGCGTGCCGTCGGGGATGTGCAGATAGCCAAGCTCCGTGGCAACCTTGAGGATATTTTCCATGCTGCGGCCGGTGACGGCGACCTTTCGCCCGTAACGGTGCGCAATGCCGAGCACGGCCTGAATGCGGTGCATATTGGAGGCGAAGGTCGTAACGATGATGCGGCTCTTGCAGCCCTTGAAATGGCGGTCAAGGCTGTCGGCGACGACGGATTCCGAGGGCGTATAGCCCTGACGCTCCACATTGGTGGAATCCATCAGCAGCGCATAGACACCCTCCTTGCCGAGCATTCCGAAGCGGCCGAGATCGGTCATGCCGTCCTCGGCGGTAGGGTCGATCTTGAAGTCGCCCGTCATGACGATGGTGCCGACCGGCGTCTTGATGGCAAAGGCTACGGCGTCGGCGATCGAATGGTTGACATGGATAAATTCCACCGTGAAGCATCCGGCCTTTACGATGTCGCCCGGCTTATGTGTGACGAGCTGAGAACGGTCGAGCAGATCGTGCTCCTCCAGCTTCAGCTTGATAAGGCCGAGCGTCAGGGGCGTTGCGTGGACAGGCGCGTTGACCGCCTGCAGGATGTAGGGCAGTGCGCCGATGTGATCCTCGTGACCGTGGGTGATAAAGTAGCCGCGAAGCTTCTTCTGGTTCTTTGCAAGATAGGTCACGTCCGGGATCACCAAATCCACGCCGTACATATCGTCCTCGGGGAAGCCGAGGCCGCAGTCCACGACGATCATATCCTTGCCGTACTCCAGAACGGTCATGTTTTTTCCGATCTCATTCAGACCGCCGAGCGGGATAATTTTCAATTTTTCTGCCAAATAGGTTCAACTCCTTACGTTGGGTAAAATATGTATTCCAATAAAAATATTCAATAAACAGCAGCTGCACGGCGCGGCTGCGGTATGCAATGACGGCGGGCATCAAAAGCCGCCGTGTTATTGCAGAGTGAAAAGGCCGGCTGTGCCGATCCGGCGGGAAATGCTCCGATTTTCCGTGATGGCTCGGAAACGGACGGAAATCTGAGCTTGTTTCGGCCTGCCTGCGCAAAGCGTACGGGGAGGGGAACACGGGATATTCCGACGACCTGAATAACCTGTCCCAACCTTATTATATCACAGAATTTTGCCAAAGTATACATTTTTTTGGAGGTGGGAGCGGCGCGTGGCGGCCGAGAAGAAGCGGCGGGAAGGGGCAGAATGACGGCGATCTGCGGGGGCACGGCGAAAGGATACGGTGGGTGTGAAAGCAGACTGATACGGACCGCGCCGAAGTCGCCTGTGTACAGAGTAAGCCCCCGTCTGTGCGGCAGGTGATCGTCCTTGCCTGACTACAAACGGGGGCGGGCATACAGCTGTCGGAAATGCCGGGGTGCCCGGCGGCTGCTCAAACGCGCACGAGGGGCATACTCATGCAGCGCGGGCCGCCTCTGCCGCGGCTCAGCTCACCGCTTGGAATGCGGAGCACCTCAATGCCCTCCTGCTCAAGCAGCTCGTTGGTCACATAATTGCGGTCATAGGCGATAACGGTGCCCGGACGGATGCACAGCGTGTTGGAGCCGTCGTTCCATTGCTCACGCTGTGCCGCGATCTGGTCGCCGCCGCCGCAGCGCAGCAGCTTGACATGATCCGCGCCGACGGCTTCGGCAAGGATCTGCTCAACGGGCCTGTCAAGTCGACGCACGCTGGGCGTACCGTTCTTCCCGGGAACAAGCTCGAAGATTTGCAGGAACTCCATGATGGAGGGATGAATGACAAATTTATCGGTGTCGACCTGCGTAAGCACCGTATCTAAGTGCATGAAGGCGCGGCGGCTCGGGATGTCAAAGGCAAGGACGCGGCGGATGCTGCTGTCGGGGTCATTGAAAATATTCTGCGCCAGACGTTCAACGGCCTCGGGCATTGTGCGCTGGGAAATGCCGACGGCGATCGTTTCGGCGCTGAGGTTGAGGATATCGCCGCCCTCGAGCGTAAACGGCTCGTCGGGTGTGTAGTAAAACGGCACCTGCCCCGCGTAGTCGGGATGATAGCGGAGAATGTAGTCGCTGTAAATCGTTTCGCGGTTGCGCGTAACGGAATACATGTGGTGCAGCGACACGCCGCGCCCGATGCAGGCGAAGGGGTCGCGCGTGAAGTACAGATTGGGGATCGGATCGAGCACAAAGTGCGTCCGATCGCTTCGGAGCGCGGCGAGAGAACGGCTGCCGTGCTGCGGCAGCTCGTCGTAGCGGATGCCGGTCATCGTCTTAAACACCAGCTCGTCGGCAGTGGAGAGAGAGAGCAGGACTTCCGTCAGCGCATCGCGGTAGCTGTCGGCCACGGCGCCGCTGCGATGGATGAAATCCTGAATAAAGCGGCGCTTGAGCGTCTCGTCCTGCTCCAGCGTCTCGGCGGCAAGCTCGGAAAGATACACGACCTCCACGCCGTTTTCCCGCAGCGTCTGCGCAAAGCGGTCGTGCTCCGTCTGTGCGCCGTGGAGGTAGGGAATGTCGTCAAAAAGCAAACGCTCCAGAGAATTGGGCACGAGCTGCTCCAGCTCATGGCCGGGCCGCTGCAGCAATACCTTTTTCAGAGGTCGAATCTCACTTCTAACGTCAATAGCCATCGACTTCACCCCATGTTCGTTTGAATATGTTATATTCTATCATAGGATGCCGAAAAAAACAACTGTCTTTCAAACTTTTTTCACTGCAAAGCATTTGTTTTGCATCAAATTATTATGAATACGAAACAAATCTAATAAATATACAAAGAGGGCGGAAATGCGGTGCTCCCGGACGAAAAAAAATACAAAATCAACGTCCCGGCACGGCAGCCCCGTCTGTCAGTACGGCATCAGGGGGGCGGAGCCGTCATCCTCGGCGGCCTCAATGCGGCGGATCTCGGCATCGTAGGCATAGCTGTCGTCCACGCGGACGGAAACGGTGTCACCCACGCGGTGGCCGAGCACGGCCTTGCCCAGCGGCGATTCCATGCTGATAAAGCCCTCGTCGGGCTGAATGCGGACGGTGGAAACGACCTGAATGACCATTTCCTCGTCGTCCTCGGGCAGATAGACGGTAACCTTGTCGTATAATTTGACCTGATCCTTGCCGCCGCGATCCTCGTCGACGATCTGTGCGGTTTTTATCATGTTTTGCAGATAACGGACGCGGCTGTCGTTTTTGCGCTGCTCCTGCTTGGCGGCCTTATACTCGTAATTTTCGCTCAGGTCGCCGAAAGCGCGGGTGCGCTTGACCTCCTCCATGATACGCGGACGGACGTTCAGGCGGCGGTCCTCCAGCTCGGCCTCCATCAGCGCGATATCCTTTTTTGTCAGCTTGTCATACATTGCTCGATCCTCCAGAATCACTCCGGGCGGCAGTGCTCGAAGATAATAAGATTTCCTTCCTTCAGAGATTGCTCCGCGTCCTCGGCGGTGCGGATCGTCCAGTTGAAGCCCTGAACGCCCCAGAGCTTTCTGCACAGCAGCACGGAGGGCTGCCGACGGTCCTCAAAGCGGTAGGCAACGAAGTGCGGCGCGGTGAGGAAGTTGGTCAGCAGCGCCGTCAGGCAGAAGGCCGCAGGCAGGCTCAGGCCGTGTCGGTCCTTCAAAAAATCACAGGAGAGCTGTCCCCGGATCAGCTCGGGATGCTTACGGCGCAGCCAGAGCAGAACGCGCGGGTCAAACGACTCGATGCAGAAGCTCAGATGCGGATAACTGCGCAGCAGATTGCAGACCTTACGGGTCAGAACGGCGTAGTTTTTGCCGCAGGGCTTGATCTCAATGACCAGCGGCGTCCTGCCCTCGAACAGCGGCAGGACCTCCTCAAGAAGCGGGATGCGCTCCTGCGTACCCGCCAGACGCAGCTCGGACAGCTCGGCGAGGGTGCAATCGCTGATGCGGCGGGGGTCGCCGGTCATGCGCAGGAGCGTATCGTCATGCATGACGGCAAGACGGCTGTCCTTTGTCAGATGGACGTCCAGCTCCGCGCCGTAGCCGTTTTCCACCGCCAAACGGAAAGCGGCAAGCGAATTTTCGGGGATGTCCCGATCGATATCATGCAGACCGCGGTGTGCGTAGTGATACTCGGACAAGCCGTAAAAGCCGAATTTCCGACGTTTGCCGTAGACGGCGGCAAGCCATAACAGCAGCAGTGCGGCAAGAATGATCGCAGCTATTACATAAGGCATCGCTCAGTCCTCCGCATTCAGCGCTTCCAGACCGAAGCGGGCGTCAGGACGGTTATCGCCGTGCAGGACGAACAGCATGGTAACAAAGGCCAGCGCAACGAATACCGTCGCGTAGGGGAACAGGGAGGTCATGCCGCAGCGGTCCATCAGAAGACCGGAGAGCATCGGCGTGACGGTCTGCGCGGCCATGCTTGCGGTGTAGTAAATGCCGGTGTATTTTCCGGTGTCGCCGCCGCGGCACATTTCGACGACCATCGGGAAGGAGTTGACGTTGATCGTCGCCCAGCCGATCCCGGCCAGCGCGAACATGGCGTTCATGAGCAGTGTGGGACTGCTTTCCCGGAGGAAGCAGGCGACGCCGAACGCCGCCGTCAGCATCACGATGCCCGCCAGAATGGTCTTCTTCCGACCGAGCTTCGACGAGACGATGCCGACGGGCAGATAGGAGATGATCGCGGCGGCCTGCGCAATGATGAGCGTCAGGTTGTAGTCCTTGTTCAGAACGTTTGCGGCATAGACGGAGTATTTCGAGGTCACGGCGTTATAGCCCATGAACCACAGCACGATGGAAGCGAGCAGGAAACCGAGTGAACGGCGCTCCGCCTTGCTCAGTTTGCGGTCGCCGACGGTCTCTTCGTCATCCTCTTCAATGTCGTAGCGCTTGCTCTCGGCGTGCATTTCGCGGACAAAGCGCGGCTCACGCACCTGCCAGAGAAACAGCGCCAGCGCGAAAAGCATCAGTCCGGCGATCACGAGATAATAGACCGTAAGGGGCATGAGGGAGTTGCGGACCGCGCCGGTGGCGAAAACCATGCCCAGCGCCAGCACCGTGATGCCGCCGGCGGACCCCATGAGGTTAATTACGGCGTTTGCCTTGGAGCGAAGCGGCTTGATCGTAACGTCCGGCATCAGCGCGACCGCCGGAGAACGGAAGATCGACATGGATACCAGCAGCAAAAGCAAGATCACGACAAATACGATCAGCGCCGCCGGGTGCTCCTTAACGCTCTGCCATGCGCAGGCCTGCCGCGCCGGTGCAACGTAGTCATTGTAATGGGGATTGGTGAATGCCTTGCCGTCGGCGTGCTTCAGAACGTCGGCCCATTCGTCGGCGGTGAAGGCCAGCGTGTACGGCGTGCCGTCCGGGTCCGCCGCCGTGCCGTCGGTCACGACGAGCTGACTGGGGATGGAGCTAAATTCCTCCTCGGTAAACAGCTCGGAAAGAACAAAGCGGGTGCCGTCGGGGCGCTGAAGCTCGGCGTCCTTCTGCGAGACGTAGACGGTGCGCATCGCGTCGGGATCGTCGATGGCGGAGATCTGCGCGATGTTTTTCAGCTGCGCGCCGTCGGCGAAGGACAGCCCGACCAGCAGAATGGCCGCCGCCACGGTGCCGACGAGAATGAACGGCGTGCGCTTGCCCAGCTTCGAGCGGTGCCTGTCCGAGATCGCGCCGAACAGCGGCAGCATAAACAGCGCCAGAATGTTGTCCAGCGCCATAATTACGCCGGAGGCCGTCTGGGACAGACCGAATTTGTTGGTCAGGATCAGCGGGATCGTGTTATCGTAGGCCTGCCAGAAGGCGCAGATCAGAAAAAAGGCAAATCCGACAAAAATCGTGCGCTTATAGTTCAGCTTCATTCTTTTTCTCTCCTGTCAGTTGGTTCAGTAGGGCGCGAATGTTGTCAAAAACGTAGGTGGGCTTTTCGGGGCTTTGCGCAATGTCCTCGCGGCGGCTCTCGCCGGACAGGACGAGCACCGTGTCGATCCCCGCGTGAACGCCGCAGGCGATGTCCGTGTAGAGGCGGTCGCCGATCAACAGCGTCTGCTCCTTAGAAAAGCCGCAGCGCTCCGCCGCCAGCAGAGCCATTTCCGGCTGCGGCTTGCCGATAAAGACGGGACGGCGCCCCGTGGCTCTCCACAGCATTTCGCAGACGCTTCCGCAGTCGGGAACGTAACCGTACCATGTCGGACAGACCCAGTCCGGATTGGCGGCGATAAAGTCAACGCCTCGGCCGAGCAGAATGCAGGCATCCTCCAGCTTCTGAAACGTCAGCTCCGTGTCAAAGCCGCAGACCAGCGCGGCGACCGCGTCGTCGAGCGTGTCCGTGATGCGAAAGCCCGCTTCGGCGAGCTGCCTGCGGAATGTCGCCGTGCCGAAGGCGTACAGAAGCTTTCCGTCATAGCCGTGCCGATGCAGATAGACGGTCAGCGCATCCACGGAGGTCAGAAAATCCTCCCGGACCGCATCGATCCCGAGCCGGGCCATCTTTTGCAGATAGGCGTCGACGCTTCGCGAGGAATTGTTGGTCAGAAAGATGGATCGGCCGCCGATCATGCGGACATAATTCAAAAAGTCCTTCGTGCCGTCGAAGAGCTGCTCGTCGAGATAGATGGTGCCGTCCATGTCCAGCAGGAACAGGCGCTTGTCTTGCAGGGTGGTCACGATCGCGTTCTCCTTTGTCGGAGCGTTTGCCGCTCCTGTTTGCTTTCTTCCTATTATAATACCTGCCGCCGTGCGCCGCAAGTGCAATTTGAGTTATTTCGGTACGACGTCGTCCCCGCCGCTGCCGCACCGACAAAAAATCAAAAGTTTTTCGCGGAAATGGGTTGTAATTTTTGTAATTTTTTGTTACGATATAAATAAGCGTGCGGCTTGCCGCCGCTTGGAAACCGCTGGAAAGGACGGTGTGCGCATGAAGCTGGTCTCGTGGAATGTCAACGGCATCCGCGCTTGTCTGGATAAAGGCTTTTTGTCCGTGTTTGAGGCGATGAACGCTGATTTTTTCTGTCTGCAGGAGACGAAGGCGCAGCCGCATCAGGTCACGCTGGAGCTTCCGGGCTATCGGCAGTACTGGTACTCCGCCGAGAAGAAGGGCTATTCCGGGACTGCGATCTTTACCAAGCATGAGCCGCTGGACGTCGTATACGGCGTCGGTGTGGAGGAGCTGGACCATGAGGGACGGCTTATTACGCTGGAATATCCGAACTTTTTCGTCGCTACCTGCTACACGCCCAACGCGCAGGACGGCCTGAAGCGGTTGGAGCATCGCATGAAATGGGAAGACGCTTTTCGGCAGCGGCTGAGTGAGCTGGACGAAAAGAAGCCGGTCATCGTCTGCGGCGACCTGAATGTGGCGCATCAGGAGATCGACTTGAAAAATCCCGGCCCGAATCGCGGAAATGCCGGTTTCTCGGACGAGGAGCGCGGAAAATTCACGGAGCTTCTCGCCTCCGGCTTTACCGATACGTTCCGCTACCGCCATCCCGACCTGACCGGCGCATACTCGTGGTGGAGCTATCGCTTCCGCGCACGGGAGCACAACGCCGGGTGGCGCATCGACTATTTTCTGATCTCGGACCGCCTGCGTCCGATGCTGCTTGCCGCGCCGATCTACAACGAAGTCTTCGGCTCCGATCACTGTCCGGTCGGACTGGAGCTGTCAATGGAGGTATGAATATGAAGAAAATCATCAGCTTACTGCTCTGCCTGTGCATTCTGGCTGCCTGCATCCCGGCGGCCTCGGCGTATTCCAATGTCAGCGACTGGGCAAAGGAGTCCGTCGACGCCATGTACGAGCTGGGCTTTCTGCCGGAGAGCCTCAGCAAGGCCAACATGCGCGGCACCATCACCCGCGCACAGATGTGTAAAATGGCGGTGCTGGTCTTTGAACATCTGCAGGGCGGCTATGCCTATCCGGATTCCACCAAGCACTTTACCGATACGACCGATTCCGATATCTGCTATGCCTACGAGCAGGGCATCATCTCCGGCTACGGCGACGGTACGTTCCATCCCGATCAGCCGCTGACCCGTCAGGATTTCTTTAAGATCACCTATAATCTGATGGGCAGCGCCTACTGCGACGTGAACGGCATCGAGAAGGCGTCGCTGGACCGCTTTACGGATGTCGGCCTCGTCAGCGATTATGCGCTTGAACCGACGAAAATCATGGTCGCCATCGGCGTGGTACAGGGCAGCGGGAACAAGCTGGAGCCGCTTTCCTACACCACCTGCGAGGAAGCCGTCGCAATGTTCTTCCGCGCTTACCAGTATATGGCGCAGTGGTTCAACACGCAGTCCGAGGAGAATAAATCCGTCCTTATCTATAAGCAGGGCTATACCGGCATCAGCAACTGGGCGATCCGTGAGGTCGAGGAGATGCAGGTCAAGGGCATGATTCCGAAATGTCTGGACGGCTGCAACATGAGCAGCAGCATCACCCGCGCACAGATGTGCTCCATTGCCGTGCTGGCTTATCAAAAGGCGACCGGCAAGACCTATACGCCCACCGGCACAAAGCACTTCACCGATACCGACGACGCGGACGTCAACGCCGCCTATGAGCTGGGGATCGTCACGGGTTACGGCAACGGTAAATTCGGCGCGTCGGACACGCTGACGCGGGAGCAGTTCTTCAAGATCATGGCGAACTTTATGAAGGTGCTGGAGTATCCCCGCAGCGATACGCGTTCCGTAACGCTTTCGACCTACTACGACGGCGGCAAGGTGGCCGACTGGGCGCAGGCGCCGACCAGACTGCTGATCTACATCGGCGCGGTCACGGGCGACGGGAAAAACCTGAACCCCACGAATAACACCTCGATCCAGGAAGCGATCGCCGTGTTCCTGCGCTGCTATAAGTACACGATGGCGTGGAAGGAGGAGCACCCCAACGGCGAACCGGACTATGTCGAGCCGACGGTCATCGAGGAACTGATCGCCTTTGCAAAGAGCTTTGAGGGCTATCCCTACGTCTACGGCGGCAACGGCCCGAACAACTTTGACTGCTCCGGCTTTGTCCTCTATGTCTATAAGCATTTCGGCTATTCCTTCTCCCGCGGCGCACAGGCGCAGTACAATGACGGTATGCATGTAAAGATGGACGATCTGAAGCCGGGCGACCTTGTGTTCTTCAGCGGCAACGGCTACAGCATTACGCACGTCGGACTTTATCTCGGCGACGGCAAGTTCATCCATGCCGCCAACCCGTCGCGCGGCGTTGTGATTGACAATCTCTGGGGCGGCTACTACACCTCTCATTTCTGGGGCGGCTGCCGCATCATTCTGGATTGAACGGCTGCGCTGTAGAGCGCACGGTCCGGAAGAAGACGGACCATACATAATGATGAACGGGGCGCACCGCGCGGTGCGCCCCGTTTTGATATTCTGCCGTCGGGTCCGAGCTTCGGAAAGGCACGGATGCGCGGCGGGCGATTTGGGCGATTTGGGTATCAGGCGTATCAGAGCTTCAGCTCTGCCGCCCATGCCGCGAGGGTGTCGCGGCCGACATTGCGGCGGAACACCTTGCCGTCCAGAAGCCGTGCACCCTTGCAGCTCGGCGCAAGCGCTTCGTTGGTCTTGCCCATGCCGCTGCCGCCGGAGGTTGCGAAGGGAACGACGGTCTTGCCGTTCAGGTCACAGCTTTCGAGGAAGGTATTGACGATCGTCGGCGCGACATACCACCAGATCGGGAAGCCGACAAAAACGGTGTCGTAATCGCCGATATTTTCGCATCGGGCGGAAATTTCCGGGCGCGAAGCGGGATCGGCCATCTCCACGCTGCTGCGGGAGCTGCGGTCGGTCCAGTTCAGATCGGCCTTGGTATAGGGGACGCTCGGCTTGATCTCAAAAAGGTCCGCGCCGACGGCCTCGGCAAGCGTTTTTGCGACAACTGCGGTCACGCCGCTTGCAGAAAAGTAAGCAACAAGTTTCTTTGCCATCGTGATAATTCCTCCTATTTGTTATTGAAATATGCGAGGATTTCCTGCATCCGCCGACTCTGCGCCACGTGGAAGGGACAGCGCCGATCGCAGTGACCGCAGCCGATGCAGTCGGCGGCAGTCTTTTCCAGCGTCCGGTAGTGCTCCGCGGCAAGCGCATCGCCCATTCGGGCAAGGTCGTAATACTTGTTGATGAGCGCGATGTCAAGACCGGCGGGACACGGGTGGCAGTGCTTGCAGTAGACGCACTTGCCCACCGCGCTTGCGGGCGCGAAGCCGCTGATGCAGGAATAGTCCCGCGCCTCGGGGTCGGTATCGAAGAAGTGCAGAATTTCCCGAAGCTCCGCTTCGCTGCCGCAGCCGGGAAGCACCGTAATGACGCCGGGCTGGTCGAGCGCGTATTGCAGGCATTGTTCCTTTGTCAGCGCCGTGCCGAAGGGAGAACGGGCCGCGTCGAGGAGCTGCCCGCCGCAGAAGGGCTTCATCACCGAAATGCCGACGCCTTCCCGCTGGCAGCGGCAGTACAGGGCGTGACGCTCCGCCGTCTCGCCGATGCCGTAGTCGCCCTTGCCGTAATCATAGACCGGGTTGATGCTGAACATGACCATATCGACCAGACCGAGGTCAAGCACCTCGTTCACCAGCGCAGGCGTGTGCGAGGAAAGACCGAGATGCCGGACGACGCCTGCCGATTTCAGGGATTTGAGATAGTCCAAGATCCCGTTTTTCGTATAGGTGTGCAGATCCTGCGCTTCGTCCAGACAGTGAATAAAGCCGAAGTCGATGTAGTCCGTGCGGAGATTTTCGAGCTGCCACGCAACCGAACGCTTGACCTCGTCAAGCTTCGTCGTCCAGCCGTATTCGCCGGAGGTATAGTCCGCGCCGAAATGGACTTGAAGATATACCCGCTTGCGCAGGTCTTCCAGCGCTTTTCCGTATGCGCCGAAGATCGCGGCATGGCCGCCTGCCATATCAAAATAGTTGATGCCGCCCTCGACGGCGGCGCGAACGGTCGCAATGATCTCCGCCTCCGGCCGGGCGCCGATGACGGACGAGCCCATTCCGATCGCGCTGATCCTTTCGCCGCCATGGGGCAAAATTCGATATTCCATATAGCCCTCCTTCTTTACAGCGATAAGCGTTCTGTTTTTATGCTGTGATATTGTGAAATCGCATCGGGGCGCTCCGTGTGGTGCGCCCCGATGCGTGTCTGCTTATTCCTTTGGCTCACGGACGGACTCGACCAGACCGTTTGCCAGCCCGGCCAGCCCCTGAAGCTCGGACGGAATGATGATCTTCGTCGCCTTGCCGTCGGCGACCTTCTGCATCGCCTCAAGCGCTTTGAGCTTGATGACCTGATCGTTCGGACAGGCCTCGTTCAGCATCTGCATGGCCTCCGCCGTCGCCTTCTGCACGGCCAGAATGGCCTGCGCCTGACCCTCGGCCTTGAGGATCGCCGCCTGCTTTTCGGCATCCGCGCGAAGAATGGCGGATTCCTTTTCGCCCTCTGCGACAAGGATCTGCGAACGCTTCGTGCCCTCGGCCTGCAGGATCGCCTGACGACGGTCGCGTTCGGCCTTCATCTGCTTTTCCATGGAGTTCTGGATGTCCTGCGGCGGCAGGATATTTTTCAGCTCGACGCGCGTGACCTTGATGCCCCAAGGGTCGGTCGCTTCGTCAAGAATGGCGCGCATTTTGGTATTGATAACGTCGCGGGAGGTGAGCGTCTGGTCCAGCTCAAGATCGCCGATGATATTGCGAAGCGTCGTGGCCGTAAGCGTTTCCATCGCCATCATCGGATGCTCGACGCCGTAGGTATAGAGCTTCGGGTCGGTAATGGAGAAGTAAACGACCGTGTCGATCTGCATGGTGACGTTGTCCTTGGTGATAACGGGCTGGGGCGGATAATCGAGCACCTGCTCCTTGAGGCTGACGCGCTTGGCGATGCGCTCGATAAAGGGGACCTTGAAGTGAATGCCGACGCCCCAGACCGCCGAAAATGCGCCGAGACGTTCGATCACATAGGCGCGGGACTGCTGCACGATGCAGATGTTTTTGACAAGAATGATGAGAATGAGCAGCGCGACAACGCCGCCGATGATATAAGGTGTCATTTGAAGAGAACCTCCTTTTGCTCCTGTGTAATTTCCGTCGGCTCGACGCGCACCTTTGCGCCCTCGATGCCGACAATGCGTACAATACTGCCTGCGGCGATGACCGCGCCGTCAACGCTTTTTGCCGACCATTCCACGCCGCCGATCTTTACCGCGCCCTTGCCGAGAAGCGGTTCGATCGTTTCCGTGACGACGGCATTTTTCCCGATGTTGCGGTCGGCGTTGGTGGGGGTGCGCTTCGGCGTCAGATATTTCCGCGCAAGCGGCCGCAGACACAGCAGCATTCCCGCAGAGACGAGGATAAACAGCAGAATTTGCAGCCAAAGCTCCGCACCGCACAGTGCCGCGATCAGGGCGGCCAGCGAACCGCCGATGAACCAGATCGAAACGAGAGCGGTCGTCGCGGCCTCGGCGATCGCAAAGACGATCAGCGCCGCCAGCCAGATCCATTCCATGGATGGCATAATGTCCCTTCCTTTCCGAAGAATGAAAACCGAAACGGTTTTCTTTATATATAGTGTGCCATAACCGATTAAAAATGTCAACTGTTTTTCCTTGTCAGGTTTTTCTCCGCTGCCCGAGAAAAATGTCGCAGAAAATTTACAAATAGCTCTTGACTTTCGGAAAGAAATGGGTATTATAGTATTAGCACTCAGGGATAATGAGTGCTAAGAAATTTCCGGGTCCACGGAAATTTCAGAAGCATCGTAAGTCACGATGGGTGACCATCAATCATCATATTGGAGGAATGCTATTATGAAACTGACACCCCTTGCAGACCGTGTGCTGCTCAAGCCGGTTGAGGCTGAGGAAACTACCGCTTCCGGTATCATCCTGTCCACTGCGAACAAGGAAAAGCCCGTGATCTCCGAAGTGGTCGCGGTCGGCCCCGGCGGCATCGTCGACGGCAACGAGGTCAAAATGGTCGTTAAGGTCGGCGACAAGGTCGTCGTCGCCAAGTACGCCGGCACGGAAGTCAAGCTGGACGACAAGGAATATTCCATCGTCCGCCAGAGTGATATTCTGGCAATCGTCGAGTAATTTAGGAGGGAATCAACATGGCAAAAATGATCGAATTTGGCGAGGACGCCCGCAAGAAGCTGCAATCCGGCATTGACCAGTTGGCCGATACCGTTAAGGTCACCCTCGGCCCGAAGGGCCGCAACGTCGTCCTCGGCAAGAAGTACGGCGCTCCGCTCATCACGAACGACGGCGTGACCATCGCGAAGGAAGTCGAGCTGGAGGACCCGTTCGAGAATATGGGCGCACAGCTCGTCCGCGAGGTCGCTACGAAGACCAATGACGTTGCCGGTGACGGCACGACTACCGCCACGCTGCTGGCGCAGGCGATTGTCCGCGAGGGCCTGAAGAACGTTTCCGCAGGCGCGAACCCCATGGTCATGCGCAAGGGCATGCAGAAGGCTGTCGACGCTGCGATCGAAGCGATCAAGGCCAATTCGCAGGTCGTTAAGGGCAGCGAGGATATCGCAAGAGTCGGCACCGTTTCCAGCGGCGACGCGGAGATCGGCAAGCTGATCGCCGAGGCGATGGAGAAGGTTACCGCCGCAGGCGTTATTACTATCGAGGAATCCAAGACCGCCGAGACCGGTCTGGACGTCGTCGAGGGTATGCAGTTTGACCGCGGCTATATCTCTCCCTATATGGTCACCGACACCGATAAGATGGAAGCCGTCGTCGACGATCCGTATATCCTCATCACCGATAAGAAGATCTCCAGCATTCAGGACATCCTGCCCATTCTCGAGCAGATCGTCAAGGGCGGTCAGAAGCTCGTCATTATCGCTGAGGACGTCGAGGGCGACGCGCTGTCGACCCTGCTGGTCAACCGTCTGCGCGGCAGCTTCAACTGCGTCTGCGTCAAGGCGCCCGGCTTTGGCGACCGCCGCAAGGAAATGCTCCGCGATATCGCCATTCTCACCGGCGGCACCTACGCCGCTTCCGAGCTGAACATCAATCTGCAGGACCTCCAGATCTCCGATCTCGGCCGTGCCCGTCAGATCAAGGTCAACAAGGACAACACCGTCATCGTCGATGGCTGCGGCGATCCCGAGGCAATCAAGAACCGCGTCAACGAGATCAAGGCGTCCATCAAGGTCACGACCTCCGATTATGACCGCGAGAAGCTTCAGGAGCGTCTGGCCAAGCTGTCCGGCGGCGTAGCCGTGATCCGCGTCGGCGCGCAGACCGAGGTCGCCATGAAGGAGCAGAAGCTCCGCGTCGAGGATGCGCTGAACGCGACCCGTGCGGCCGTTGAAGAGGGCATCGTTGCAGGCGGCGGCACTGCGTTCGTCAACGCGATTCCCGCAGTCGAGAAGCTGATGGTCAAGCTGTCCGGCGACGAAAAGACCGGCGCCTCCATCATTGCCAAGGCTCTGCAGGCCCCGATCCGCCAGATCGCGGAGAATGCGGGCGTCGACGGCTCCGTCGTCTTCGAGAAGATCAAGAACAGCCGCAAGGTCGGCTTCGGCTACGATGCCTACACCGCGACCTACTGCGACATGATTCCCACCGGCATTGTCGACCCGACCAAGGTCACCCGTACCGCGTTGGAGAACGCGGCATCGATCGGCGCCTGTGTCCTGACGACCGAATCGCTGGTTGCCGACAAGCCCGATCCGGCAGGAGATGCAGCGGCAGCCGCTGCGGCGGCCGGTGCAGGCGGCATGGGCGGCATGTATTGATAAACGCGCCAATCGAATAAACCGAACGGCTCCCGATGCAGATGCATCGGGAGCCGTTGCAGCGTGTCGAAAAACCCTTTTCGGCACGCTGACAGACTGCTAAAAAGTTCGGAAGGCAAGCAACTCACGCCCGTCGGCGTACATAGGTACGGTAGGGCGTGAGTTGCGCAGTAAGTCAAAATCCTTGAAAAGTAAGCATTTTTTGCATTATAAAATTCGAGATATTCTGCTTTTTGAATTAAAACGCAGGGGCTGAAAATCCATAAAAAAGTGAACCGATTTTGACGATTACGGACTTTTTTGACAGTCTGGAACGGCTCCCGATGCAGATGCATCGGGAGCCGTTGCTGTCATTCCTCACTTCCGCGAAGCGCTTCCTCGATCAGGCCGTAAAACAGCGGATGCGGGCGGTTCGGTCGGCTCTTAAATTCCGGATGGAACTGCACGCCGACATAGAAGCGCTTGTCGGGCAGCTCGACGGCCTCGACGATGCGGCCGTCCGGCGAAAGGCCGCAGAAGGACAGGCCGTTTTTGCCGAGCAGCTCGGCGTAATCGCCGTTGAACTCGTAGCGGTGGCGGTGCCGCTCGGAGATCAGCTCTTTGCCGTAGCAGCGACGGAGCAGACTGCCTGCGGCGGTCGCACACGGCCACGCGCCGAGGCGCAGGCTGGCGCCCTTGTCGGTGACCGACTCCTGCCCGGGCAGAAGATCGATGACCTTGTGCGCGCACTGCGGCTGAAATTCGCCGGAATCGGCGTCGGGCAGCCCGCAGACGTTTCGGGCAAATTCAATGACCTCGATCTGCATACCGAGACAAATACCGAGCAGGGGGATGTCCCGCTCCCTTGCATACCGCGCTGCTACGACCATGCCGTCGATGCCGCGATCTCCGAAGCCGCCGGGGATGACAAGCGCCTCGCAGTCCGACAGCGCGTCGGCGACGGTCTCGGAGGTAAGCCCGTCGCTGCTGATCCAGCGGATATCCACCCGGGCGGACTGCGCGTAGGCGGCGTGGCGCAGCGCTTCGGCTACGGAAAGATAGGCGTCATGGAGCTGAACATATTTTCCGACGAGTCCGACCGTTATGCGGCGCGTCGGATTTTTTACGCGCTCGACCATGGCACGCCACTCGTTCAGCTCCGGCTCCGGGACATCCAGCGAAAGTGCTCTGCATACGACTCCGGAAAAATTCTGCTGCTCCAGCATGAGCGGTGCTTCATAGAGGCTCGACAGCGTGAGATTCTCTATAACGCAATCTGGCTTGACATTGCAGAACATCGAAATCTTACGGAAGATCTCCGGCCTGAGCGGCTCGTCGCTGCGCAGAACGATCAGGTCGGGCGAGATCCCCATGCCCTGCAGCTCCTTAACGGAGTGCTGCGTCGGCTTGGTTTTGTGCTCCTCACTTCCGCGCAGGAAGGGGACCAGCGTTACATGGATGAAAATGCAGTTTTCGCGGCCCTGCTCAATGCGGACCTGCCGCGCGGCTTCTAAAAACGGCTGGCTCTCAATATCGCCCGTGGTGCCGCCGATCTCCGTAATAACGATATCCGCGCCCGCTTTTTTACCGACGGCGTAGATGAAGCGCTTGATCTCGTCGGTAACGTGCGGGATGACCTGCACGGTCTGCCCGAGATAATCCCCGCGCCGCTCCTTCGCCAAAATGCTCTGGTAGACCTTTCCCGTCGTAAGGTTGGAAAAACGGTTCAGGTCCTCGTCGATAAAGCGCTCATAATGGCCGAGGTCGAGATCGGTCTCCGCACCGTCCTCCGTGACGTAGACCTCGCCGTGCTGATACGGACTCATTGTACCCGGATCGACATTGATATACGGGTCAAGCTTCTGCGCGGCGACTTTCAGGCCGCGCGCCTTGAGCAGCCTTCCGAGAGAAGCTGCCGTAATGCCTTTTCCAAGCCCGGAGACAACGCCGCCGGTCACAAAGATGTATTTTGTCATTTCTGCCTTCCTTTCTAGCGTGTAAATATACAAAAAAACGTCCTCCGATGCCTTTAGGGGGCAGAAGGCCCCAAGCTCGGTGAACGTCTCAAAAAACAATATTCCAAATCATTACAAAGCCATTATACTCCGAAAATCCGACGTTGTCAAGACTTTTTTGAAAAAATAGTGAGGGAACACATCAGACGCAGACCGCCGCCAAACGCAGTATGCTCCGTTTGGCGGCGGTTTATGCATTGCGGCGGCTATTCGGGCAATTCGCGGTACATGGCGGCGGCATCGTCCTTCTTTACCGCATCCGCCACGGCAAGCACTTCGACGGCCAGCGTACGGCTGCCGAAGGCAATGCGAATCACGTCGCCGACCTTGACGTCGTAGGACGCCTTGGCCGGGCGGTCGTTGACCGTAACGCGCGCATTGTCGCAGGCCTCGTTGGCGACGGTGCGGCGCTTGATGAGCCGCGATACCTTTAAAAATTTATCCAAACGCATGAAATAACCTCAGATCGTTTTCTGCATCTGCTCCGGGAAGAGCTTCGCAAAGTTTTCTTCAAAAGGTGCGCGAACAATCCCGCGCTCGGTGATGATACCGGCCAGCAGGCGGTGATCCGTCACATCAAAAGCGGGATTATAGCACGGCACTTCGGCAAGCGCCATGGGCTTGGCATAGTGCAGCGTCTTGATCTCGTCGGGGTCGCGCTCCTCGATGGGAATATGGTCGCCGTCCGGGCAGGAAAAGTCGATGGTCGTCGACGGGCCGAGCGAGTAGACGGGAATGCCGTAGTAATTCGCGAGGATCGCCACGCCCGACGAGCCGATCTTGTTTGCCACGTCGCCGTTGCGGGCGATGCGGTCACAGCCGAAGAATACGGCCTGCACCTTGCCCTGCTTCATTACGGTCGCAGCCATGTTGTCGCAGATCAGCGTACAGGGGATCCCCGCCTTTGTCAGCTCGTAGCTGGTCAGACGTGCGCCCTGCAGCAGCGGCCGCGTCTCGTCCACCCAGACGTGGATATCCACACCCTGCTCCTTGGCAAGATAGAACGGCCCCTGCGCCGTGCCGTAGCGAGAGGTCGCAAGCGGCCCCGCGTTGCAGTGCGTCAGAACGCCGTCGCCGCTGTGCAGCACGGACAGCCCGTATTCCGAAATTTTGCGGCACATGGCCATATCCTCCGCGTGGATCGCTTTGGCCTCGGCGGTCAGCGCGGCAAGCAATGCCGCGCGGTCGGAAGCCTTGTGCGCCAGAACCGCCGCATCCATTCGGCGGAGCATGGCGGAAAGATTTACGGCCGTCGGACGCGAGGAATTTAGATAGGCGGACAGGCGCGTGTATTCGGCGTAAAAGCCGTCAAAATCCGGTGCGGCGATCCGCCTTGCGAGCACGGACATCGCGTAGGCGGCAAAAATGCCGATGGCGGGCGCACCGCGCACCTGCAAGCGGTAGATTGCCTGCCACATGGCTTCGGCGTCCGTCAGCGTCAGATATTCGGTGCGGTTGGGGAGCAGCGTTTGATCCAGAATCACGATGCTGTTCTCGTCGTCGCCCAGACGGACGTTGACGGCGTGCGTTACCGACTGAATGCTCATAGCGCCTTACCGATCTCTACGATGCTCTCGCGGACGAGCTTGCGGAAAAACGGCGCGACGCGGTTGGCGGTGTCAAAGACCTCCTGATGGCTCAGCGGTACGGGAGAGATACCGGCGGCGAGGTTGGTGATGCAGGAGATGCCGCAGACCTTCATACCGGCATGGCGCGCGGCGGCGGCTTCGCACGCTGTGGACATTCCGACGGCGTCCGCGCCCAGAACGCCCAGCATCCGAATCTCGGCGGGCGTTTCATAGGTGGGGCCGGTGAGCTGGCAGTAAACGCCTTCCTGCACACCGATGTCCAGACGCTTTGCAGTGGCCTTGATCGTTTCGCTGATCGCCGGGTCGTAAAGATCGGTCATGTCCGGGAAGCGCGGGCCAAGCTCGTCCATATTCGCTCCGATCAGCGGATTGGGGAAGAAGCACATGATCTGGTCGCGGATAATCATGAAGTCGCCTGCGTGGAAACCCTTGTTGATGCCGCCCGCGGCGTTGGTCAGGAAGAGGACCTTTGCGCCGAGCAGCGCCATCAGGCGAGTGGGGAGCAGCACGTCCTCGATAGAGTAGCCCTCATAGTAGTGTACGCGGCCCTGCATAATCACGACCTTGGTGTCCCCGAAGGTGCCGAAGACAAAGCGGCCCTTGTGCCCCGCGACGGTGGAGACGGGGAAGCCTTCGATGTCGTGGTAGTCAATGGCGGCGACGGCGTCGATCTCGTCGGCCAGAGCGCCGAGACCGGAGCCGAGGATCAGAGCGACATCGGGGACAAAATCGGTCTTTTCGCGAACGCAGGCAACACAGCGCTGCAGCTTTTCGTAAGCGGTCATAGTGCGGGTCCTCCTAAATAGTAAAATAACAAATCAATAATGCAGATCGACTCGGGGAAAATGCCGAATCTATTTCTATTATAAGGTGTTTCGCGGCGAAATGCAAGGACGATTCGGACAACGCTTCGCGAAAAATCGTTCTTTCGGATTCGGGATTGCTTTTTCCGCACATATTTGCTATGATATAAATGAATATTTTGAAATTTATCGAGGAATCAGTATGGAAACAAGCAAAACCTTTCAGGAATTGGGCGTCAGTGAGGAAATTCTGCGCGCTTTGGAGAAAAAAGGCGTCGGCAGCCCTACCAAGGTGCAGGAGGAAGCCATTCCGCCGCTGCTGGAATGGCGCGACGTGATCGCCAAGGCGCCGACGGGAACGGGAAAGACCTTCGCATTCGGCATCCCCATGATCGAGCACATAGACGCCGCGAACGACGATCTACAGGCGCTGATCCTTGCGCCGACGCGGGAGCTGGCCATCCAGATCTGCGACGAGCTGCGCGGACTTCTGACTTATTACAAGGATATCCGCGTAGCGGTGCTCTATGGCGGACAGCGCATGGAGCCGCAGCTCAAAAGCCTTGCCAAGCATCCGCAGATCGTGGTCGCCACGCCGGGCCGTCTGATGGACCATTACAACCGGAAGAATATCCGCTTCGACAAGATCAAGACCGTTATTCTCGATGAAGCGGACCGAATGCTGGACATGGGCTTCTTCGACGATGTGACGAACATCCTCAACCGCATCAAAAACCGCGTGAATCTGGGCCTGTTCTCCGCGACGATCTCGCAGGAGGTCATGACCGTAAGCTGGATGTATCAGCGCGACGAGGTCGAGATCACCGTCGCGCCGACCGAGGAGAGCAAGCCCGACATCGACCAGTATTCCATTACCGTGCCGCGTCTGGAAAAGGAAGAGGCGATGCTTCGCATTCTGCGCTCCGGCGCGTTCGAGCGGGTCATCGTTTTCTGCAATACAAAGGCCATGTGCCAGCGGCTCAGCGACGATCTGCGGCGCGCGGGGATACAGGCCGACTGCCTGCACGGCGATATCAAGCAGTCCACGCGGGAAAAGACCATGGCGGCGTTTCGCGCGGGCAAGCTGCCCGTCCTGATCGCCACGGACGTGGCCTCGCGCGGCATCGACGTGGACGACGTGGACGGCGTAATTAACTACGATGTTCCGGACGAGAACGAGTATTATATCCACCGCATCGGCCGCACGGGCCGCGCACGGAAGAAGGGCATTTCCTTTACGCTGATCGGCTCTTTCCCGGAAAAGGCCAAGCTTGACGAGATCGCCAAATTCTCCGGCTTTACCGTTACGCCGATGATCTTCGACGAATACGGCTGCCTGATCCCCGCACCGGCGGAGGAGCCGAAGCAGCCTCGCAGAAAGTTCTGATGCGTCCCGCCGAGGAGGCGCTTTTGATGCTGCGCTGTCCGCTCGGCCGCGAGGTCACAGTCCTGAATGCGTCGGAATACCGTATGCTGGCGGAACGGATGGCGCTGCAAAGAGAAAAGGGGGAGCTAACGGCCGCGCTGCTGACCTCAATGGGCTTTCCTGAGAGTTTTTCCGCAAGAGTAGCGGCGCTTTTGGAGCCGACGCCCGTCGTTCGGCGTTATCTGGCATCCGTTCCCTCGATGACGGTACTGACGCGTATTTCACCGGGCTTTCCGCAGCGCCTGCGGCTGCTCGGAGAGGAATGCCCGCCCGCGCTGTTTTGCTTGGGGGATGTCGGTATTTTGCAGACGCCCTGCGTCGCGCTGGTCGGAGCGCGGGAGCTTCGCCCGGAGAACCGCCGCTTTGCCGAACGGATCGGTACGCTGGCGGCGGAAGCGGGGCTTACGCTGGTTTCGGGCGGTGCGCGCGGCGCCGACGATGCGGCGCAGGGGGCCTGCCTTGCGACGGGCGGGCGCGTGATCTGCTTTGTCCCGGACGAATTGACCCGACGTACGCCGCGTGAGCGGGTGCTCTATATCAGCGACGAGGGCTGTGACTGCGCGTTCAGCACAAGACGCGCCCTTCGCCGAAATCATTATATTCATGCGCTCGGAGAATGCGTTTTTGTCGCGCAGTGCGAGGCCGGACGCGGAGGAAGCTGGGCGGGTGCCTCGGACAATCTGCGGCGCGGCCTTTCGACCGTTTATGCGGCCGATGACGGCAGTCCCGGTGCGGCGGAGCTGATGCGCCTCGGAGCGCTTCCGATCCCGCTTTTGCCGCAAAAGCTCCCGGAAAATCGCGCCGAGCAATTATCCATTTTCGATTGACTTTTGAAGCACAACCGAAAAATGCAAATTTTCAGTTGATTTTGACAAATATTTGCGGTATAATCTCCGTATGTCATGATGTTGACGCATCAGGCGGGCAGAACTGGCCGCCTCAGCGTGTCGAAAAACCCTTTTCGGCACGCTGGCAGACTGCTAAAAAGTTCGTAAGACAAGCAACTTGCGCCCGTCGGCGTACATGGGTACGTTAGGGTGCAAGTTGCGCAGTAAGTCAAAATCCTTGCAAAGCAAGCAATTTCTTTCACTGCAAAGTTTAGAAATATCCTGCTTTTGCAAATCAAAACGCATCGAGCGGAACTCTGTTAAGAATTAACGATTTTGACGATTACGGACTTTTTTGACAGTCGGGGGCGGACAGAACTGGCCGCTTTAATATATGGAGGTTTTTTCTATGTGTGGAATCGTTGGATATATCGGCAAGCGACAGGCGGCGCCTGTTCTGCTTGACGGACTGGCAAAGCTGGAATACCGCGGCTACGACTCGGCGGGCGTGTGCATCTTTTCGGAAGGCAAGCTGCGCGTTGCTAAGTCCAAGGGCCGTCTTGCCGCGCTCAGCGAAATGATCGACGGCGGTGCGGCGCTTCCGGGCGTTATCGGCATCGGCCATACCCGCTGGGCAACGCACGGCGCTCCGTCGGATATCAATTCTCATCCGCATATCTCGACCGACGGCAAAATCTGCCTCGTCCATAACGGCATTATTGAAAACTATTTGGCCCTGAAGGAGTTTTTACTCGAAAAGGGTAAGCACTTTGTCTCCGATACAGACACGGAGGTCGCTGCCAATCTGCTGGAATACCTCTACGAGCAGGAGGGCGACTTGGTCCGCGCCGCACATCTGGCGACGGAGCAGATGGAGGGCAGCTACGCCATGGGCATCCTGTGCGTCGACCGGCCCAATGCGATGCTGGCAATGAAAAAGGACAGTCCTCTGATTTTCGGCTTTGGCGAGGGCGAGAATTTTATTGCCTCCGATGTTCCGGCAATTTTGAAATACACGCGTGAGGTCGTGTACCTCAATGACGGCGATATGGTCTACTTTACCGAGGATTCCGCCGAATTTTACAATGCGCGCGGAGAGCGCGTGGAGAAGCAGCCCGAGCATATCACTTGGGAGATGTCTGCGGCGGAAAAGGGCGGCTATCCGCACTTCATGATGAAGGAGATCCACGAGCAGCCGAAGGCGATCCGTGATACCGTCAACCCGCGCATTAAAAACGGCCGCGTTGTGCTCGATGACCTGAAGCTGACACCGGAGTATCTGCGCGGCATTCGCAGAATTTATATCGTTGCGTGCGGCTCGGCGTATTATGTCGGCTGCTGCGGCAAATATATTCTGGAAAAGACCTGCCGCATCCCGGTCGAGCCGGTGCTTGCTTCGGAGTTCCGCTACAGTGCGCCGGTGCTCGGCGAGGACACGCTGGTCATTATCATCAGTCAGTCGGGCGAAACGGCCGATACCTTAGCGGCTCTGCGCTCTGCCAACAGCCACGGCGCGCGGACGCTGGCGATCGTCAATGTCGTCGGCAGCGCGATCTCCAAGGCGGCGCACGACGTGATCTATACATGGGCGGGACCTGAGATCGCCGTTGCGACGACGAAGGCATATTCGACCCAGCTTTCCGTGATCTATCTGCTGGCGCTGTATATCGGCGACGCGCTGGGCACGCTGAGCGCGCAGGAATACCGCGCAATGCTTGAGGCGCTGCAAGCGCTGCCCGATCAGATTGCTTCCATTCTGACGCCGGAGTATCTGCACTCGATCGAGCTTCTTGCCGAGGAGTATAAGCGTCATCACGACGTGTTTTTCATCGGGCGCAATCTGGACAGCGCGACCTGTCTGGAGGGCAGCCTGAAGCTCAAGGAGATCGCCTATGTGCATTCCGAGGCGTATGCCGCCGGAGAATTGAAGCACGGCCCGATCTCCCTGATCGAAGAGAATACGCTCGTGATCGCGGTCTCCGCCGTGACGGAGCTGTTTGAAAAGACAATGTCCAATGTCAAGGAGGTCAAGGCGCGCGGCGCTACCGTGCTGGGCGTGACCACGCATGACCAAGAGGACGAGATCGCCAAGACGGTGGACCGCTATCTGCTCGTTCCCAAGACGCATCCGCTCCTTCAGGGCAGCCTGACGGTCGTGCCGCTGCAGATCCTTTCTTATTATGAGGCACTGGCGCGCGGCTGTGACGTTGATAAGCCGCGCAATCTGGCGAAATCCGTCACTGTGGAGTGATCTATACCCCAAAGCTTTCTGAATCAAATGTTGAGCCGCCCGGCCGTTTGCTACGCTCGGGCGGCTCGGCGTTTCAAAGATTCCCCGGTTATGTCATTGCGAGGAGCGAAGCGACGCGGCAATCCGCATCTCTCGTCCGCTTTGCTTTTTCAAACTGCCTGCACGAGATTGCCACGGCTTGCAGAGCAAGCCCCGCAATGACAGGACGGGGGAGCGGTGGTGCTGTAATAACATGTCGGAAAGCTTTTGAAAACAGGACGGGAGGAGCTGCGGCGGCAGCTCCTCCCGTTTGGGTTTTACGGTAGTTTTTTTGCGGTAGTTTTTGCGGTAGTTTTTGCGGTAGTTTTTGCGGTGGTTTTTGCGGTGGTTTTTGCGGTGGGTTTTGCGCAGTGGGGTTTGCGGTGGATTTTGCACAGTGGATTTTGTGCGGTAGTTTTTATGCGGTGCGATTGCGGTTGCTTTGCAGACTTATTTCATTACGTTTTCGAGGAAGCGCATCAGGATCGTTGCGACCTCGGCGCGGGTGGCGTTGCCCTGCGGGTTCAGCAGGAGCTTTCCGCCCTCGCTGCTGCCGCCGACGATGCCCTCCGCGACGGCCCATTGCAGCGCGTCGACCGCGTAGCTGCTGACCCTGTTCGCATCGGCAAACTTGCCGAAATCGCCGCGCTTGCCCGTGTTGATGCCCTGCTGATTCGCGTAGCGGAACAGAATGACCGCCATTTGTTCGCGGGTGATCTTGCCGTTCGGGTCAAATCTGCCGTTGCCGACGCCGTTGACCACGCCGTTCTTGGACGCCCATGCGACCGCCTGCGTGTACCAGTCGCCGTTCGGCACGTCGGAGAAGCCGTTCGTGCCCTCGGCGGGCGAACCGGCGTAGCGCCACAGGACGGTAACGAGCATGGCGCGGGTCATGCTGCCGTTCGGCTCGAACTTACCGCCGCCCATGCCGTTCATCAGCTTGTTTGAAACGGCGTAGCCGACCGCACCGGCGTACCACGCCGCAGGCGAAACGTCGCTGAACTCGATCGTTTCTACGGGCTTGTCGTCCGGCTTGTAGCTCGGGTCTTTCGCGCCGCAGCGGGTGCAGGCACCGTCCTTGTAGTTATGCCCGAGGGCGTCCGTGTAGGCGTCCTTGTAGCTTTCGCCGCAGGCGCAGGTGTAGGTCGTGTAGCCCTGAGCGGTGCAGGTAGGGGCGGTCACGACGGCGGTGTAGCTGTGCTCATGCGGCGGCTGAGGAATGTTCACACCGTCCCATGTTGCCGTCGGGTATTCGTCTTCGCCCCATGTCGGCGTCGTCCAGCCCTCTTTTCCCTCAATGTAGTAAAGCGTCAATCCGGGAATGTTGATATATTTGTCACCACTTTCGTCGTATATCTGGAAAACAGACTCGTCAATCTCTGGTGCGTCTCCCATAAAACAGACGCTTTTCAGTCCGGAACAATCGGCAAATGCCAGAAGTCCGATGCTCGTCACGCTCTCCGGGATGATGATACTTTTCAGTCCCGTACAACCGGAAAAAGTCCAAGCCCCAATGTTTGTCACACTCGACGGGATAGTAACGTTTGTTAGAGCGGTGCAGCCCATAAACACCCTGGCCTCAATGCTTGTTATGCCTTTTGGAATGATGATGCTCGTCAGGCCAGTGCAGTCGGAGAATGCGCGGTATCCAATATCTACGATACCTTCTGGAATGGTAATACCTGTCAAACCGATACAACCGGAGAATGCATAGTCTTCGATGCTTGTCACACTGTCTGGAATTGCATAGTTGCCCAGCTTTACCCCTGCGGGAGCCTCAAGAAGCGCTGTCTTTTCCTTGTTGTACAAGACGCCGACCTCATCGCTGCAATACGACATATTCTTTTCATCGACCCAAATACCGGTCAGACTGTCACAGTATAGGAATACAATGTTTCCGATATACTTTACGCTCTTCGGGATACTGATGCTCGTCAGGTCAGTACAGCCCTCGAACGCAGAGCCTCCAATAGTTGTCACACTTTCCGGAATGGTGATGTTCGTCAGATTGGAGCAGGAGGCGAATGCGGAGCTTCCAATGGATGTTACACCCTCGGGAATTGTAACGTCGGTCAGAGTGTTGCAGTACTCAAACGCAGCCTCCAAAATATGCGTCACGCTTTCGGGAACCGTGTAGTGTCCTAACTTTGCCTTTGCCGGTGCATGGATCAGTCGGGTCATTTCCTTGTTGTAGAGAATGCCGAGCTCATCACTGCAAAATGCCGTATTCTTTTCATCGACCCGAATTTCAGATAAAGCGGTACAGCCGCGGAACGCATCTTTGATTCCACCATAATCTCCGATACACGTCACGCTTTCGGGGATGGTAATGCTCGTCAGTCCGGTACAGCCGTAAAAGGCACCTCCTCCGATAAACGTTACGCTTTTCGGAATAGTAATGCTGGTCAGACTTGTGCAGCCGCTGAATGTGTAGCTCCCAATATATGTTACGCTTTCAGGAATGGTAATGCTCGTCAGTCCGATGCAGCCGCTAAAGATGTCCCATATGCTCGTTACGTTTTTCGGAATTGTAAAGCTTGTCAGAGCTGTGCAGTTGCTGAATGCGCGGTTTCCGATGTGCGTTACGCCCTCCGGTAGGGTAATGCCCGTTAGACTGGTGCAGCCGTAGAATGCGGCTTCTCCAATATGCGTTACGCCCTCCGGTAGGGTAATGCCCGTTAGACTGGTGCAGTCGTAGAATGCACCGCTTCCGATGTGCGTTACGCTCTCTGGAAGGGTAATGCTCGTTAGTGCAGTGCAGCCATTAAATGCCCAAGCTCCGATGCTCGTCACGCCCTCCGGAATGGTGATGTTCAACAGCCCGGTGCAACCGGAGAACGCGCTTTCTCCAATGCTTGTTATGTTTTCTGAAATGGTAATGTCTGTAAGCCCGCTGCAGCCCTTGAATGCGCGTTCTTCAATTTCTACCACGCTTGTCGGGATGGTGATGCTTGTCAGCTTGATACAGTCTTGGAACGTAGCGCTTCTAATGACAGTCACACCATCCGGGATGGTAATGCTTGTTAATTCGGCACAGCCGGAGAATGCGGATTCTCCAATGTTTGTCACAGTTTTTGGGATGGTAATACTCGTTAGGCTGATACAATTATTGAATGTGCACCATTCGATACTTGTAACGCTCTTCGGGATAGTAATGCTCGTCAAGTCTATGCAACTCTTGAACGCACAGTTTCCGATGCTTGTCACACCATCAGGGATAATAACATTTGTCAAGCTGGTGCAATGCTCGAATACGCTATCACCAATGCTTGTCACGCTCGATGGGATAGTGAGGCTCGTCAGGCTTTCGCAGTTACGGAACGCAAATGTTTCAATGCTCGTCACACTTGACGGGATGACGATATCCGCCAAGCCAGTGCATTCCGCGAATGTTCCCCAACTGATGCACGTTACGCTCTCCGGAAGGGTAATGCTCGTTAGTGCAGTGCAGCCTTTAAATGCCCAAGCTCCGATACTCGTCACGCTTTCCGGAATGGCGACGTTTGTCAGACTAAACCGCCCGTAGAATGCGGCCTCTCCGATGCTCGTCACGCCGCTTTCGATAACAGCGGTTTTGACTGCAACCGAAGCATCGGCCCATGGCGCATGTGCATTAGAACTAAAACCGCTATAATTATCCATCTCTCCCGTGCCGGAGATGGTGAGAACGCCGTCGGAATCAAGCGTCCATGTCAGATTTTTGCCGCAGGTGCCGCTGTCAACGATATCTGCGGCGGACACGCTGAGGAACGGTATGGACAGGAGCAGTGCGAAGCAGAGAACGAGGGAAAGTAATCGTTTCATTTGGTTTCCTCCTTTTATTTTTGCTTTGGCTGTTGTTACGAATCGTCAAAAAGTCTTTTCCTGCCATTGCAGGGCTTTCGTGAATGAAGGATGAAAAGTCGAAGGCTTTTCGAGGCTGTTTCTCGTCGGGCATCCCTCCAATATAACAAAAAAGTGCGCAGCCGAAGCTGCGCACCGAAAAACGCAAGCTCCGATTGCTGCGACACAAGTTCTGACAGTCTTCGATGAGGATGCCAAAACAGAGCATGCGCTTTTGCCAAAGCAAAAACACATCCTCACCGAAACAGATATGAACTTGTGTCGCAATATCAGTATAGCACAGATTCGGAGAAAATTACAAGTATTTTTCTCCAATTTGACGGGTAGATTCTTGCGGATAGCCGATCGCAGAATTTTTCACAAAAATCATATTTATAGTATAGCATAGTGAAAAACAATGTCAATAGTATATTTTCTCTTTCGCTTCATACTTGTAGTATATATGCGAGGTGAAAAGAAATGTCCAAAATCGCCAAGCAGGTGGGCGCACGCCTGCGGGCCTACCGCCAACAGCGGCACTACAGTCAGGAAAAGCTTGCGGAATTGGCGGGCGTGCATCCGACCTATATCGGGCAGCTCGAGCGCGGGGAAAAGAACGCGTCGCTGGAAACGGTGGAAAAGGTCTGTCAGGCCCTTGAGATCCCCATGAGCAAGCTGTTTGAGAATCTTGAGACGGAGCCGGACTGCGCCGCGCAGTGCTACGCGCTGATTTTGCAGCAGCCCGCCGCCGAACAGCGGCAGCTCCTTGAGCTGATCCGGCAGATCATCGACTACAAACGCAAATAACCGCCCGAACGTGCAAGGCGTCCGGACGGTTTTGTTATATGATTTTGTACGAATACCCGATTCAGAATACTTGGATTCGCCGGAGTTTATCGAAAAAGCAGTGCAGGGTCAGAACGGGCGCATTGCTTTCACGGACGCGCTAAAAATTCTGCCCCTTGCCATGCTCGTCGAAATGGCGGTTGATCTGCTCGGTAAATTCGGCGGCGGCGTTATAGCCCATCTTCTTCTGGCGGTTGTTCATTGCCGCAACCTCCAAAATGACCGCAAGGTTTCGGCCCGGCTTGACGGGGATGGTAATGGCCGGGACGCGGACGCCCAAAAGATCGATATACTGCTCCTCCAGACCGAGCCGGTCAAAAATCTGCTCGTTGCTCCACGGGACGATGTTGATGACCAGATTGATGGCCGTTTCATTTTTGATCGCGGCCATACCGAACAGCTTGGCGACGTTGATAACGCCGATGCCGCGAATCTCGATATAATTCCGAATCAGGGCGGGGGAGGTGCCCATCAGCGTGTTGTCTGCGATCTTGCGAATTTCGACCGCGTCGTCCGCGATCAGCCGGTGGCCGCGCTTGAGCAGCTCGGCGGCCGCCTCGCTCTTGCCGATGCCGCTCTCGCCCATCAGCAGAAGTCCCTCGCCGTAGACCTCGACCAAGACGCCGTGGCGCGCGATACGCGGGGCCAAGGCATTTTTCAGATAGCTTATGAGAGAGGAGACAATGTAGGAGGTGGATTCCATACAGCGCAGGATCGTAATATCGTACTTCTTCGCCATTTCCAGACATTCCGGCTTCGGCTCGATATTGCGCGCGAAGATCAGCGCGGGAATTTTATGGGAGAACAGTTCGCCGAAAATCTCAAGCAGCCGCTCGTGTGACATCCCGTCGATATAGGCTGATTCCACGTTGCCGACGACCTGTAGGCGCAGGCGCTCAAAATGGTCAAAAAAGCCCGTAAGCTGCAGCCCCGGACGCGCGACCTCCTCGACCATGACCTGCACGTTTTCGTAGTCCGACGAGGCGTAGGTCACGCTCAGATTAAATTCCTCCACAACCTGCTTCAAATGTACGCTGTACGTATTCATTACACGGCCTCCCTGTTTCTGCTTTATAAATTTATTATAGTCCAAATCGCCATGATCCGCAACCGCTGACGAAAAAAATATATTTTTTGCAAATTTTCTCTTGCATTTCTCGGTAAACTCTGCTATTATATTTAGCAGCGTGTGAAAACACCATGTTCCATATTCCCTATGATTGGAGGTGCAGCAGTTGGCAAAGTGCGATATTTGCGGTAAGGGTGTTACTTTCGGTATTAAGGTTTCCCATTCTCATCGGCGTGCAAATCGGTCTTGGAAGCCGAACGTTAAGCGCGTGAAGGCGATCGTTGACGGTTCCCCCCGCCATGTCTATGTCTGTACAAGATGCCTCCGTTCCAATAAGGTCGAACGCGCGATCTGATTTTGACGAAATTGACATACAAATGAGACAAGCTTTGCGGCTTGTCTTTTTTGTTTGTCTGCGCACGGTGCAGACTGAATAATATGAGAAATCGGAGCCGGGCTTCTGCCCAATGTCACTAAGTTAGGAACATTGTTATCAAATGCAACCCCATAATGAAAGAGTGCATTCCGCAAGGGATGC
>CAKTVW010000010.1 GCA_934630495.1 uncultured Oscillospiraceae bacterium | reverse complement strand
TGCGTTTTAATTCAAAAAGCAGAATATCTCGAATTTTATAATGCAAAAAAATGCTTGCTTCGCAAGGATTTTGACTTACTGCGCAACTCACGCCCTACCGTACCTATGTACGCCGACGGGCGTGAGTTGCTTGCCTTCCGAACTTTTTAGCAGTCTGTCAGCGTGTCGAAAAGCCCTCAATTATGTCATTCCGGGGAGGGCATAGCCCGACATGGGAATATCGTGTAAAACGTATCGGATTCGCCGGAGTTTCCCGAAAATTCAGAATCGTTCTGCAAGATTGCCACGGTCCCTTACGGGACCTCGCAATGACAAGCCTGACTTCTTAACTGCCGGAAGCGCACCCTCGCGAGTGCGCTTCCGAATGCTCTCTTATTCCTCGGGCATCGGTTTGCCGAGGCGCTTATACATGGTCTTTTTCACGGCGCGGATAATGTTCTCATACCCCGTGCAGCGGCACAAATGGCCGGACAGCAGCTTGCGCAGCTCCGCGTCGGTATACTCCTTGCCGCTCTCCAAAATTTCTATCGAGCTCATCAGGAAACCGGGCGTGCAGAAGCCGCACTGGATCGCAGCTTCATCGATAAATGCCTGCTGGATATCGGACAACTCGCCGTTCGGGCCGATCAGGCTTTCCAGCGTGCGGATCTTCTTACCGTTTGCCCAAACCGCAAGGTAAATGCAGGAATTGAACGCCTCGCCGTTAATCAGGACGGTACACGCGCCGCATTCGCCGACCTCACAGCCCTTTTTGACCGAGGTCATGCGGAAATCGTTGCGGAGCATATCGGTCAGGCTGGCGCGGACATCGATCATCTGCTCTACGTCCTTGCCGTTCAGGTTATACTTAACGAGCATATACTGGTTTTCCATTATACGACACCTCCCGCTCTCTTGACCGACTCAATTGCGCACCGCTTCGCGGATTCCGACGCAACATGCTGACGCAGGGCCTTGGAAGCACGCCACGAATCGCGCGGATTGATATCCTCGAGCACCTTCAGGGCAAACGCCTCGATGTTTTCCATGGTGACCGCTTTCCCGTTCAGGAACTCCTCGGCCTTCGGCGCGCGCATCGGGACCGGGCCTGCAACGCCGTAGGCCACGCGGACACGCTCGAAGGTCTTCTTATCCTCCGACAGCCGGACGTTGACCGAGCAGCCGTTCGTGGCGATATCCAGCGCATTGCGCATGGCGTACTTGATATAATAGCCGTAAGTGTTCTCGTAGCTCGCCTTGGGGATCAGGATCGCCGTCTGGATCTCGCCCTCGCGGATATCGACGACCTTTGCCTTCAGATAGAAGTCCTTGATGGGCACGCGGCGCTTGCCGTTCGGGCCGGTCAGCTCCACGATCGCCTCCCATGCATGGAGCGTCGAAGCGGAGTCGGCCGAGGTGACGCCGTTGCAGGTGTTGCCGCCGATGGTGCCGATATTGCGGATCTGCGGTCCGCCGACCTGATCGACGGCTTCACCGAGGACATTGATATATTTCTGGATAATGGGGTCGTGCGTAATATGGGAGAAGCTGGTCAGGCTGCCGATGCGGATATTCTCCTCCTCGTCGATCGTCACGCCGCGAAGCTCGTCGAGCATATAGATCGAGATCAGCTCCACACCGGCGCGCTTGCCCTCGCGCATCTGCACCAGAACGTCGGAGCCGCCGGCAATGATATGCGCCTGCGGATGCGCCAAACGAAGCGCTACGGCATCCTCCACGCTCTTGGACTCATAATAAGCTTTCATATCATACATGGCTCAGTTCTCCTTTCTCCACGGGTCATTGATGAGGCCTTCCTCAGAAAAGCGCTTAAAGAGGATATGGGGCGTCATCGGCGCCGTGTCAATGGCTACGCCGGTCGCGTTAAGAATGGCGTTACGAATTGCCGGAGCAACCGGGCAGGCGGGCGGTTCGCCGAGCGCCTTGGTACCGAAGGGGCTGGTCGGCTCCGGATTTTCCACGAACTGTGCCTCCAGATGCGGATGATCCATCGTGGAAGAAAGCTTGTAGTCCAGAAGGTTGTTGTTCAGCGGCTTGCCGGTCTTCTCGTCCCAGAGGAGCTGTTCGCTCAGCGCGTAGCCGATGCCCATGGACATACCGCCGTGGACCTGCGCTGCGGCAAGCTGCGGATTGATCAGGCGGCCGCAGTCGTGAACATTGATGATGCGGTCGATATGTACGCGGCACATATCGATATCCACCGTGACCTCGGCACAGCAGCAGCCGAAGGAATAGGCGTTGTTCTTGATGTGGTAAGTGGACTCCGCCGTGATATGCTCGCTGTGGCTCAGGCTGTAGAACGCCTCCGTCGCAAGGTCCTTCAGGCTGACCAGAATGCGGCCGTCGGTCTTGCGGACGATGTTGCTGTCAATGATGTCCATATTGGCAATGGCACAGCGGGTGACCTCGTTGGCATATTTCAAGATTTTATCTCTTAAAATGTTGCCCGTCTGCGTGATGGAGAAGCCGACGACATAGGTCTGGCGGGAAGCATACGCGCCGAGGCCGAACGGCGTCACATCGGTGTCCTGACAGGAAACGACATGCACGTCGCGATAATCCTTGATGCCGACGACATCGGCCGCCATCTGTGCGTAAGCGGTATCCGCACCCTGACCGATCTCCGTCTCGCCGACCTGCACCTGAATGGAGCCGTCCTGATTGAGCACCATACGGCAGGAGGAATGCTCCAGCGAAATGGGCCAGACGGCGGTGTTGTACCAGAAGGGCGCAATACCGATGCCCTTGCGGATGCGGCCGGTCTGGTGGCTGTATTCCTCATGCTTGCGGTCATAATCCATATAGGCCACGGCCTTGTCGAAGCACTGGTTAAAGGAGTCGTAGTAGTTCTCGTTCTTGGAGAAGCCGTCGACATAGCCGACCGGCATGATATGCTCTCGGCGGAATTTCAGAGAATCCACGCCCAGCACCTTGCAGATATCCTCAATATGGCACTCGTGCGCCCACGAGGCCTGCGGCATACCGTAGCCGCGCATTGCGCCCGCAACGGCGCGGTTGGTGAAGACCGTATAGGCATCGCAGTCAAAATTCTCGCAGGGATAGAGCTGCGGGAAGGAACCCATTGCCTTGGCGACGATGGAGTGTCCGTGGGAGGCGTAAGCGCCCTGATTGGAGAAAAGCTCCGCCTTTCGCGCGACGAACGTGCCGTCCGGGCGCAGCCACGAGACTAAGTGAATGCGGATGGCATGGCGGACACGGTTGGAAATAAAGGTGTCCTCGCGCGGAACATCGAGCTTGACCAGACGGCCGCCGAGCTGCATACTGACCCAAGCGACCAGCGGCTCATACAACGTATCCTGCTTATTGCCGAAGCCGCCGCCGATATAGGGCTTGATGACGCGGACTCGGCCCCAATCGATGCCGAGAGCCTGTCCGACCGTGCGGCGGACGATGTGCGGGATCTGGGTGGAGGAAACGATCACGATCTTGCCGGCCTCTTCATAGGCGTAGGCGACGTGATTTTCAATGTGGCAATGCTGGACCGCCGGGGTATCGTACCATTTATCGACGCAGATCAGTCCCGGCTCCTTGATTGCTTCCTCGTAATTGCCCATGCGGGACTGGGTATGCTTCAGGATATTGTGGGGAAATTCCTCGTGAATCAGGGGCGCACCGTCCTCCATAGCCTTCTGGACATCCAGAACGAAGGGCAGCTCTTCATACTCCACCTTCACGGCACGGGCGGCCTGCGCCGCAGCGACCTCATTCTCCGCAACGACCGCAGCGACATCGTCGCCGTAATAGCGCACATGGCGATTGAGCAGCCGACGGTCGGCAACATCCTGATGCGCGGCCTCCACGGACCACGGGTGGCCCGCCGTGGGGAACTTGATGTCCGGCACGTCAAAACAGGTAAAAATACGCACGACGCCGGGGATCTTTTCCGCTGCGGAAATATCGACGGACTTTACATAGCCGTGCGCGATCGTAGAGCGCACAACATGAACGACCAACGCACTTCTGTCGCAAATATCGTCGGTATATTTGGCGCGTCCGGTCGCTTTATCAAAAGCGTCCACACGATTGACGCTTTTGCCTACGTTATTCATAGTTACCAGCCTCCCGCTTTATTAAAAATCGCAAAAAATGACCGTTTTCCCTTAGTATATTTGTATTATAGCATAAAAATTTTGAGAACGGAAGTCCCGCCGTGATTCTTTTTTCCGGATAACGTATGCAAAAATTGACTTACGGCAAAAATACGGGTATACTACAAAAAAAGAACGCGATCTGCGCACATTTTCACGGAAAAGCGCAGACGCGGGAAGGAGCAAAAATTGAGCAAGGAGCTAACCGTCGGCTGCGTTCTGATGGCCGCCGGAAACGCGCGGCGCTTCGGAGAAAACAAGCTCGCCGCCAAGGTCGAGGGGCGTACGCTGATCGATCGGGCGCTGGACGCGATTCCCGCGGTAGCGCTGGACGCGGTCGTCGTCATTTCGCAATACGACAAAATTCTGGAAAGTGCCGAGAAGAGAGGCTTTGCCGCCGTCAGGAACACCCACCCCGACTACGGGATCAGCCACACGATCCGTCTCGGCATCGAACAGCTCTCCGGATGCGACGCTTTGATGTTTATGGTGTCCGACCAGCCCATGCTGGAGCGTGAAACGCTTGCGCGGGAGATCGCGTTTTACCGCGAAAACAGCGATCGGATCGTCGCGCTCGGACATGACGGCGTTCGCGGAAACCCGTGCATTTTCCCGCGCGAATTTTATCCGGAGCTTCTGGAGCTGAAGGAGGACCACGGCGGCAACACGGTCATACGGCGTCATGAGGATCGGCTGGAGCTTTTTGAGGTGCGTCCGCTTCAGTTGACGGACGTCGACAGCAAGCAGGCACTGGCGGAGCTGCGGGACACAATCGGCGAAGTATAAACAAATCGGCAGAGGGCGCAAGCGTCCTCTGCTGATTTCAGCGTGTCGAAAAACCCTTTTCGACACGCTGACAGACTGCTAAAAAGTTCGGAAGACAAGCAACTCACGCCCGTCGGCGTACGTGGGTACGGTAGGGCGTGAGTTGCGCAGTAAGTCAAAATCCTTGCGGAGCAAGCAGATTCTCACATTATAAAGTTCGGAATATTCCATTTTGCGAATCAAAACGCTTAAAGCATAATCCATTAAATAGTTAACTGATTTTGACGATTCCGGACTTTTTTGACAGTCTGAATCGGCAGAGGGCACGACCCTCTGCCGATTTTTCCACTATAATAATTAAAGATTTTCGTACAGGCGGGTATAGGCGCCGTCGTTTTCCAGATAGACCGCCTCGCAGTCCTCGTCCATCAGCTCCAGCAGCGGTGTCTGCGCAAGATAGCGCACGCACACGCCGCACGATGAACTGAGCTTTCGCGGCACGGGGCCGGAGGTCTGCTCGACCGCACATTCCTTCAGCGCACGGGCAGTGCGCAGAGCACTCAAGTGCGTATGAAAGGTCGCAAGGTAGGTGTTCATTTCTTTTTCAGGGTGAGGAGGTATTCCTCGTCCTTCTCCTGCACGGACACCTCGTAGCCGCTGTTCATGGCAAAACGCGTGACGTTCTCCATCGCGCAGGCGTTGTCCACCAGCACCTCAAGCGTGTCGGGATGCTCCTTCTTGACCGCGTTATGCGTCATAACGACGGGCAACGGGCAGGACAGCCCTCTTGCATCGATCATTTCGCAGCCCTCGCTTTCTTATTGCAGAAGGTACATACGACGGACACGACCGCAAGCAGCACCAAAATTACGATCACGGCGATATGGCCGTTTTCGGTAGAGCCGCCGACGACGGTCACGCCGTCTTCGGCATACTTGGAAGCGCCGGAAGCCAGCTTGAAGTTATGCGCAATCGCAGCGCCCGCCACCATGCCGAGCACGGTGATCGCGGAATCGGAGTTGCCCTCACCTGCCAGAACGAGCTGACGGAGCGGGCAGCCGCCGAGGAGCGCGGAGCCCCAGCCGACGATCATCATGCCGAGGAAGTTCCACAGGCCGTCGGCGCTGGCAACGGGCTGACCGACCGTGGTGAAGCCCTTGTAGGTCTCGCCGAAGTTGCCGAGGATCAGATTGCCGACAAGCACGGTGACAATAATCATGGCAAAGCCGGAGATCAGGCTGAAATCCTTGAACATCACGGCGTCGCGAACGCCGCCTGCCATGCAGAAGCGGCTTCTCTGCCCAAGTGCGCCGACAACAAGTCCGGCAAGGATCGCCGCGTACCACGGCGCGCGCGCGCCGCCGGGCATGTTGCCCTCGGCAGTCATCAGGCCGACAACGCCGGTCAGGCACAGGATGCCCATAATTACCGTTGCGATCGGGAAAGCCGCGCCCTCGAGCTTGCTCTGCTCATACGCACGGCGGAGCGTAAAGCCCTTCTTGAGGAACACCACGCCGACCAGAATGCCGACAATGAAACCGACCAGACCGACAAGCGCATTGGGGTCGCCGCCGCCGATCCGAAGGACCATACGCAGCGGGCAGCCAAGGAACACGAGCGCACCGATCATCACGCCCGCACCAAGCAGGAAGCGGAGCACGGGAGAGCTGCCGCCTCTGCCCTTAAATTCCTTGGTGCAGATCGCCATGATCATGGAGCCGAGCACGATGCCGATAATTTCCGGGCGGAAATATGCCAGATTGCCCGTCAGGATGCTTACGCCGTCCTCCGCGACCTTCGCGCCGGCCGTATGAAGCCCCAGCGCACCGGCGATGTCGCGCTCGAAGCATGCGATACAGAAGCCCATGTTGCCCGGATTGCCGAGCTTTTGCAGCACGAGCGCCGCAAGGCCGACGACAAAGCCGGTCACAAGGACAAGCCAGTTGAATTTTTTGACCTTTTTCATTTTTCCCAAAGTCATCCCTTTCTGTTTTTTGTAAATTTATTATAGCAAGACCTCCCTGAATTGTAAAATTGTTTTATTCAATAAATAAATATGTTTTATTGATTTTCTGTATAGTGCGCGGTATAATGATGTTAAAAAGGAAAGGAGGCGCGGCAATGGATTTCAAGCAGCTCGAGGCTTTTGCGGCCGTCGTGGACACCAACAGCTTTTCCGAGGCGGCAAAGCGTCTGTACCTGACGCAGCCGACCATCAGCGCACACATTCGCAGTCTGGAAAGCGAGCTGGGCGTCAAGCTGATCGTGCGGACGACGAAGAGCATCCGGATCACCAAGGAGGGCTACCGTCTGTACGACTATGCGCGGGACATTCTGAAGCTGCGCCAACGCGCCTGCGACGAGCTGAACAGCGCCTCGGAGACCATCCTGCATATCGGCGCGTCGACCATTCCGTCGGCCTATGTTCTCCCCGCCTGCATCTCCGATTACCGAAAAAAGCACCCGAACATCCGGTTCAATATCGTTCAGGCCGACAGTATCGCGATCATCAATAAATTTCCGGACAACGGCGTCGATCTTGCCGTCGTGGGAACGCAGATTTCCTCCCCTCGCCTGCTCTTTGAGCCGCTGATGCGCGACGAGATCGTGCTGGCCGCTCCGAACACGCCGCAGTTTGCCGCCTTAAAGGCGGCGGGCGCTCCCCTTTCGGAGCTGCTCCGCTACCCGATCATCATGCGTGAGTACGGCTCGGGCACAAAAAAAGAGGCCGATCTTTTGCTGGCGGGAATGGGCATCGACAGCACCGCGCTGAATATCGCCGCCTATACCAACGACCAGGAGGCTATCAAAACCTATATCCGCAGCGGTATGGGCATCTCCGTGATCTCCCGCAAGGCCGTGGAGCGCGCGGAGCACGACGGTACGATTCTCACCTTCTCACTCGGAAAATACGCCTCCTATCGGACGCTCTATCTGGTGACACTGCGCGGCTACATTTATCCGAAGCATGTGCGCGAATTTATCGATTACTTAAAACAGCGGGGTGAAGCGGAAGCATGATCTATCTGGACAATGCGGCGACGACCTTCCCGAAGCCGGAGGCGGTCGCGGAGAGAATGGCCTATTACATCCGCGAGGTCGGCGCAAACGTCAATCGCGGCGTATACGGCACGGCCGAGGAAGCGGAGCTTGTGATTCTGACGCTGCGCGAACGGCTGTGCAGACTGTTTGGATTTAACGACCCGACGCATGTCGTTCTGACCTCCGGCGCAACGGCGGCGATGAACATGCTCCTCAAGGGCTTCCTGTGCGCGGGCGACCACTGTCTTGTCTCCTCCATGGAGCACAACGCCGTCATGCGCCCCCTGACACAGCTCACGCGTCACGGCGTCTCTTATACCCGCATCCTCTGCGATCCCGAGGGCTTTCTCGACCCGGAGGCGATCCGTCTTTCCGTGCAGCCGAACACCAAGCTGCTGGTCATGGCGCACGCCTCAAACGTCAGCGGCACGCTGCAAAACGCCGAGGCGGTCGGCGTCGTCTGCAGGGAGCTTGGTATTCGGTTCGTGCTGGACGCCGCGCAGACTGCGGGACACTTCCCGATCGATTTTCAGGCGTTCGGCCTCAGTGCGCTGGTCGTTCCGGGGCACAAGGGTCTTTTGGGGCCGAGCGGGACGGGCGCGATGCTGCTGACGCCCGACTTTGCCGCGCAGCTCGAGCCGCTTCTCTCCGGCGGGACCGGAAGCGCCTCCGACAGCGAAGATCTTCCGAGCTTCATGCCCGATCGATTCGAGGCAGGAACGCCGAATATCGCCGGATACTACGGGCTAGAGGCCGCGTTAGCGTATGTTGAGGCGCGCGGCGTCGAAGCGCTGTCGCGGGAAGAAGCGGCGCTGACGGCGTACTTTTTGGAGCAGCTCGACGGCCTCGGCGGGATTCGTTCGGTCGGCACGACCGATCTTTCGCGCCGTGTCGGTGTTGTTTCGCTGGACTTCCCGGACCGCGATAACGCGGAGATCGCCTATCGACTGGAGCGGGAACACGGAATTTTGACCCGCTGCGGAATGCACTGTGCCCCCTCCGCGCACAAAACGCTCGGCACCTTCCCGCAGGGCACCGTCCGCTTCTCCCTCGGCGCTTTCTCGAAAAAAAGCGACATCGATGCCGCCGTTTCCGCGCTCAGAGCGTTGACGGACCGCTAAATGACCCCCCTGCGGCGGACACAAAGCCTCTTGTCCGTCCGCGCCGACCGCAGCGGAGGCTCCCTGCCTTCAGCAGCCTAAAGAGCGTTCACCGAAAAATAGAATCACGCATTTACGTTTCCGCATGAGAAATGTGCACAAAAATTCTTGCCTTTTGAGCGCTTGTATTGTATGATTATAAGTAGGAATATAAAAAAGGAGTATTGGCTATGGCGACGTTTTTTGTAAACGGACAAAAAGTAACCGCCGAGAAAAATCAAAAGCTGCTGCGCTTTCTGCGCGATGAGCTGCATCTGCACTCCGTAAAGGACGGCTGCAGCGAGGGTGCCTGCGGCGCGTGCACCGTCCTGATCGACGGAGAGCCGTGCCGCGCGTGTGTGCCGGATACCGACCGTCTCGAAGGCCGGAGCATTCTGACCGTCGAGGGCCTGAGCGATTGGGAGGCAAAGGTCTTTACATTTGCCTACGGAGAAGCGGGCGCTGTGCAGTGCGGCTTCTGCATCCCCGGCATGGTGATCTGCACCAAGGCGCTGCTGGATAAAAACCCCGACCCCACGGAGGACGAGATCAAATACGCCCTGCGCAACAATTACTGCCGCTGCACCGGTTATGTCAAGATCATTGCGGCCGTTAAGCTGGCGGCGAAGATCATGCGCGAGGGCGCGATCCCCGAGAAATCCGCCGACGACTGGAAGATTGGCTCCCGCGTGCATCGGCTGGACGTCGAGGAAAAGGTCCTCGGCTACGGCAAATATCCCGATGACTTTGAGCTGGAAGGAATGCTCTACGGCTCCGCCGTTCGTTCAAAATATCCCCGCGCGCGGATCGTGTCGATCGACACCTCCGCTGCCAAGGCGCTCCCCGGCGTCGCCGCCGTTCTGACCGCCGAGGACATTCCGGGCGAGAACAAGATCGGCCACCTCAAGCACGATCAGTATACCCTTATCCCCGTCGGCGGCCTGACGCATTACTTAGGCGACGCCGTCGCGCTCGTCGCCGCCGAGAGCCGCGAGATCTTGGAAAAGGCAAAGAAGCTCGTAAAGGTCGAATATGAGGTCCTGCCCGCCGTACATAGCATCGAGGAGGCAGCCGCCCCGGACGCGCCGCGCGTCTTTGACGAGGAACCCTCCAATGTACAGGCCTATAAGCATGTTTCGCGCGGCAACGCGGAGGAAGCGATCCGCAACGCGCCGCACGTCATTTCGCATCATTTTGAGACGCCTTGGACGGAGCACGCGTTCTTAGAACCGGAGTGCTGTGTAGCATATATCGACGACGACGGCGACGTGATGCTGATCTCCACGGATCAGTCCGCGCACACCACGCAGCACGAGTGCTCCCTGATGCTCGGAACGGACCGCGTCAAGGTGCAGAACGCTCTGGTCGGCGGCGGCTTCGGCGGCAAGGAGGACATGTCCGTCCAGCACCACGCCGCGCTGATCGCCTACTGCACGCGCCGTCCCGTCAAGGTCAAGCTGACACGCGCCGAATCCCTGCTTATCCATCCGAAGCGCCACCATTTCGTCATGGACTTCACGATGGGCTGCGACAATGACGGCAGGATCATGGGCGTTAAGGCCAAGGTCGCCTCGGATACCGGCGCTTTCGCCTCTCTCGGCGGCCCCGTGCTCGAACGCGCCTGTACGCACGCTGCCGGTCCGTACGCCTACGAAAACTTTGAGATCGAAGGCACCGCGTATTATACCAATAATCCGCCCGCAGGCGCTTTCCGCGGCTTCGGCGTAACGCAGACCTGCTTCGCCACGGAAACGCTGCTGAACATGATGGCCGACGAAATCGGCATTACGCCGTGGGAAATTCGTTACCGCAACGCGATCCGTCCTTGGGGCGTCCTCCCCAACGGCCAGATCGTGGACGATTCGACCGGCCTTGTGGAAACGCTGGAAGCCGTCAAGCCGGACTATGACGCCGCCCTTGCCGCAGGAAAGCCCGTCGGCATCGCCTGCGCCATGAAAAACGCCGGTGTCGGCGTCGGCATTCCCGACTGGGGTCGCTGCAAGCTGATCGTCGAAAACGACGGCAAGCTGCATATCTACGCGGGCGCCTCCTGTATCGGGCAGGGCCTCGGCACCGTTCTGGTGCAGATGGTCGTCACGAATACGCCGCTGTGCCGCGACGATATTATCTACGAAAGAAGCAACACTTGGATCGCGCCGAACTCCGGTGACACCTCCGGCTCCCGTCAGACGCTGGTCACGGGCGAGGCCTGCCGCCGCGCCTGCGAAAAGCTCTGCGAAGCGTTGGAGGGAAAGACGCTTGCCAAACTGGCCGGACAGGAGTTTTACGGCGAATACCTTGCGAAGACCGACCCGCTGGGCGCGGACGTCCCGAATCCTGTGTCGCATGTGGCATACGGCTATGCAACACAGATGTGCGTGGTGGACAAAAAGACACGCAAGCCCTCTCTGATCGTCGCCGCGCACGACGTCGGCAAGGCAGTCAATCCCCTCTCCTGCGAGGGACAGATCGAAGGCGGCGTGGTCATGTCGATGGGCTATGCACTGCGTGAGCAGTACCCGATCGACGAGAACTGCAAGCCCATCGAGAAATACGGCTCGCTCGGCCTGTTCCGTGCGCACGAGATTCCGCAGATCAAGGCGATCGTCGTCGATAAGCCCGGTCTGAAGGTCGCCTGCGGCGCGATCGGCATCGGCGAGATCACCTCGATCCCGACCGCCCCTGCCATCGCGGACGCATATTACCGTCTCGACGGTGAGCGCCGCTATATTCTGCCGCTGTGCAATACACCCTACGAAAGGAAGGATTGATTATGGCTGTCCGCAAACGCTTCCCGTATCGTGCCGCGATCGTCGCATGTAACGGCGGCTGCCGTGCCAATATCAAGGAGGACCCCGCCTGCGTCTACGGCTGTGTCGCCTGCGGCCGCTGTGTCGAAATTTGCCCGATGGGCGCGATCGAGATCAACGAGCTGGGCGTTGCCGAGGTCCGCGAGGATGCCTGCATTGCCTGCGGCAAGTGCGTCAGAGAATGCCCGCGCGAGGTCATTCATCTGCACGACTGCGCCAACTGCATCGCGGTCAAGTGCTCCAACGCCGACAAGGGCGCGGACGCCCGAAAGGTCTGTCAGGTAAGCTGCATCGGATGCGGCATCTGCGAAAAGCTCTGCACCGCCGGTGCGATCATGGTCGTTAACAACTGCGCCGTGATCGACGAACAGCGCTGCCTGAGCTGCGGGATGTGCGCCGTCAAATGTCCGCGCCACGCCATCGTCGACCTCCGCGGCATCCTGACGGCAAAATACTGATTGCCGCCCTGCTCCGGAACCAATAAAAAGCGCCTGTACCGGGGATACGGTACAGGCGCTTTTCTGATTATACAACGTCCAAACGTATTTCAAGCTTTCTGTTACTTTCCGACCGGTTGTTTCAGGTCGTCGATGGTGATCTCGGAATTATGGGGGATCGGCTTCCACTCGACATGCGTAAACAGTGCGGCAAGCGTAGAAAACCGCCCGATGATGTCGAAGAGCGGGAATGTCAGCACAAACAGGCATTTTTTCCAAAACGTCATCGGCTTGATCCTCTTCCGCTCGGCGATGAACACATAGGTCGCGGCGATCATGTTCTCCAAATAGCGCTTTCCGACGGCCTTCAAGATGCCCAGCGCCGCCCAGCCGACCGCGCCGAGCGGTCTTCCGAGCGCAAGCCAGAGGACCGTCGGGAAAATCAGCTTCAAAATTCGCTGAAAGATGCTGACGAGCGCGCGCGGCGCAACGATGCACAGCATATCAAACGACATGAAGGAAACGATCACACTGCGCGAAGTGAAAATATGCTTGAACAGCGGCCAGCCCGTCTCCGCGAACGCCTGAAGGTGTCCCTTCGCCCAGCGGAGGCGCTGCCGCAGCGCAATTTTCAAGGAGACCGGCTGCTCGTCGTAAAACTGCGCCGCATTGCAGTAGGAAATGCAGTAGCCCTGCACGACGGCATCCGCCGAGAAGGCGCGGTCCTCCGTCAGCGACGTCCATTTCCAGCCGTCTCTGACCAGCGCGTTTGCAAACAGGAAGCCCGTGCCCTGTATCCGCGTAGCAAGGCCGAACAGCGAACGGGCGCGGTGCTCCAAGCGGACCGTACGCAGCCAGTGCAGTGCATAGGACGCGGAGATCCAGTTGTCGTCAAAGTTTTTGGTATTCCGGTAAGAAGTCACGATCTTCTCCCCGGAGTCGAACGCCTCGTTCATGCGGCTGAGGAAATCGCCCTTGAGCAGATTGTCCGCGTCAAACAATATGTATGCTTCAAAGCTCTCGATCCCATAATCGCGACGAATCTGCTCAAACAGAAATTGCAGCGCGAAGCCCTTCGTCCGGTGGTCGGGGTCAAAGCGTTCGTAGCAGATTGCGCCGTGCTCGCGCGCAATTGCCGCCGTCCGATCCGTGCAGTTATCGGCCACGACAAAGGTCGTCACGCACTCGGCCGGATAGTCCTGCTGACGGATGCTTTCCAGCAGATTGCCGATCACCGCTTCCTCGTTTCTTGCGGCAACAACGATCGCCAGCTTGTGATTTTTCTTCGCCTTCGGGAAGCGGCGCGTACCGAACAGGCCGACCAGCGTGTACAGCGAAAAATAGGAACAGCAGGCGCCCATAAAAGAGCCAAGCTTGCCCAGAATATTTATAATGTAAGAAAAAACTTTTTCGAGCATTTTATCTCCTTTACGCGGAAAACGGACGTGAAACGGTCCGATCGCCCCGCCCCGGCCGCCGTGCCGGCAAAAAACACACAAAATTTCTGATATTATAGCACAGGCGGTCATTTTTGTAAAGGCGAAACCTCCCGCCGCCCAAAATGCGGCAAAAGGACGCGCCGCCCAGTCGGGCGGCGCTCCGGACTTTCAGCTTGTCATTGCGAGGTTTGCTCTGCAAGTCGTGGCAATCTCGTGTAGGCAGCTACAAAAGGCAAGGGGACGGGAGATGCGGATTGCCGCGTCGGGCTGCGCCCTCCTCGCAATGACATAACCGGAGGTGCTCTGCCACGCTGAGGCGGCGAAGCCGCCGGCGGCTATGCCCTCCCCTGAATGACATAGCCGAGGGTTTTCTTTCCCAAGCGCAGTGACATCAGCGTCGGCCTGCCAACGAGCCGATGTCTTCCGTTTCCCCCTGCCGGACACAAAACGCACGCGGCGGTCGGGAAATTTTTTCTTTTTTTGCAACCCGGACGCAGTTTTTTCGTGTATTGGGGTGAGGAGGTGAGGGAATGACAGACCGCGAGATCGTTCTGCTGTTCCGGCAACGCAACGAAACGGCTATCGAGCAGGCACAGCTTTCCTACGAGCCGTATTGCCGCGCGATCGCGTCGCGCATCTTGTCCGACGCACCGGATGTGGCCGAATGCGTAAACGACGTGTGGCTGGCCGCGTGGAACAGCATTCCGCCAAACGAGCCGGAGCGGCTTTCGGCGTATCTGGGCAGGATCACGCGCAATATCGCCATCGACCGCGCCCGCGCCAACGGTGCGCAAAAACGTCGGACGGCGGAATACGCCCTGTCGCTTGACGAGCTGGCCGAGGTCATCCCGGACGGAAACGACCCGGAAAAGCAGGTCTGCGCGTCAGAGCTGGAGCGCGCGATCAGGAGCTTTGTCCGTGATCTGCCGGAGACACAGCGGCGGGTGTTCCTCTGCCGCTACTGGTATCTGGATTCCCTCGCGGAGATCAGGGAGCGCTTCGGCTTCAGCGAAAGCAAGATCAAGTCGATGCTCCACCGTACACGGGAAAAGCTGAGGCATTATTTGCAGAAGGAGGAATTACTGTGAAACAGGAAGATTTGATGCAAGCAATGAATGGCGTGGACGATGCGCTCTTAGAGGACGCGCACGCCCCGAAGCAGAGACACCGCGTCCTGCCGAAGGTGCTGGTCGCGGCGGTACTGGCTGCAACGCTGGCCATCACGGCGGCTGCTGCGGGGCTGTTTAGTATAAATCTCTACAGCGATCAGGAAGAAGCGGAAAATGCGATGCAGCAGCAGGCCGAGGAGCAGGGCGAAGCCGCTATGTGGCTACGGGACAGTGCACCGAGCTACAGCGGCGAAGAAGCCGTAGAAAAGTATAAAACAACGGCGGAAACTTGTATCAAGCAGGCCATGAAAAGCTTTGAAATTCTGAATGATGAGTATGATGGCGCAACGTGGAATCGACGCTTGACCTATGAGGGCGGCGTATTGTATACAGCGGACAACATGATGACGCTGATGAAAAATGATCCGATGCTTTGTTCGGACGTTTCCTATATGGAACAAAACGCAACGCCGATTCCGGGTTCGGAGGTCCTTAAGTATGATACCGTAGATCGTTATACTGACCCACAAACCGGTAAGAAGTATACAATGCGGCGGTTGGCAGGCCTTGCGAGCTATAGCACGAAGGATGGCGGCGTGATTAGCTTTAGTTTTGGAGCATCGGAGAACATCGTCAATCCTATGAGTACGGTTTACGCCGAGAAATTTGAGTTTGACGAGGAAATCAAGAGCGCGGACGGTGTTTCATTCCGCTTCTTCGGCACCGGTGACGGACGTATAGATGCACTGACCCAAGAAGGTACGGTATCCATTAGCTTCACCGGGCATGCCTGTGACCGCAAGGTACTGCGCGATATCGTCGAGCATTGCTACTTTGCCGATATGATCGATGCCATAAACGCCGAGTATTTGACGGCTGATTAAGTTCAAAAAAACTACCCCTTATGTCATTGCGATGAGCGAAGCGACGCGGCTATCCGTCCCCCTCGTCCTTTTTGCAGATGTCTGTACGAGATTGCCACGGCCCTTTTAGGGCCGACCGGCAAGCGGAGTGACCGCATCCGTAAGGCTCCTGTGTCGCCAACGGCGCGATGTGGGCATCGCGCCCTACGCAATGCTCACAGCATAAAAGTAAAAAAGAAAGTGCATGGGGCGATGCCCCATGCACTTTTGAGCGTGTCAAAGAACCCTCGGTCATGTCATTCCGATGACGTAGCCGTTGGTGGCTTTGCCGCCTTACGGATACGGACACTCCGCTTGCCGGTCGGAGCGAAGCGACGTGGGAATCTCATGTAAAATGTTTCGGATTCGCCGGAGTTTACCGAAGATTCCGGATCATTCTGCGAGATTGCCACGGCCCCTTACGGGGCCTCGCAATGACAAACTTGACTTTTTTGACAGTCTGAGAAAGTGCATGGGGCGGTGCCCCATGCACTTTCTTGCTGATGGATCAGTCCTTATACATTTCGACGAGCTTGAGCAGATGCTCGTAGCGCTCCTTGGCTGCGGCTTCGTTGCGGGCAAACAGGACGTCTGCACGCTCCGGGAACTCGCGGGTCAGGCGGCTGTAACGAGCTTCGTTCATCAGGAACTCCTGATAGCCGTCCTTCGGGGCCTTGGAGTCGAGCGTGAACTTGCCGGTCTCCTTGGACGGGTCAAAGCGGAACATATTCCAGTAGCCGCACTCGACAGCCTTCTTCATCTCGTCCTGGCAGTGCATCATGCCGCCCTTGATGGAGTGCATTTCGCACGGAGCGTAGCCGATGATGAGCGACGGGCCGTGATATGCCTCGGCCTCGGCAATCGCCTTGAGGGTCTGCGCGGGGTTGGCGCCCATCGCGACCTGTGCGACGTAGATGTAGCCGTAGGACATGGCGATCTCGGCAAGGCTCTTCTTCTTGACTTCCTTACCGGCAGCCGCAAACTGCGCAACCTGACCGATGTTGGAAGCCTTGGAGGCCTGTCCGCCGGTGTTGGAGTAAACCTCGGTATCGAAGACGAAGATGTTGACGTCCTTGTTCTGCGCGAGGACATGGTCCACGCCGCCGAAGCCGATGTCGTAGGCCCAGCCGTCGCCGCCGAAGATCCAGACGGACTTCTTGGACAGGTATTCCTTATCCTTGAGAATTTCAGCCGCCAGCTTGCAGGCATCGCAATCGCAGTACTTCGCGCCGGATTCCTTCAGCTCCTTCGCATGGGCGAGGAAGGTCTCTGCGCCGTCGCCGAAGTGCTCCTTCGCGGCGGGAGAGGACGCGAATGCGTACAGCTCGTCGACCGTTTCGAGTCCTTCTTCCAGCGCGGCAATGTAAGCCTTGGTGGCTTCCTTGTTGGCGTTGCCGTCGTTCATGGTGTCGAGCCACTTCTGTGCGGCTTCCTTGAGCGGAGCATAGGTCCAGTCGATCGCGATCAACTTGCGGGTCTTCTCCGCGAGGGATTCGCGGATGACTTCCTGCGCGGTGTACATGCCGAGGCCATGCTCTGCATTGTCCTCGAACAGGGAGTTGGACCATGCCGGGCCGTGACCGTTCTTGTCGGTGCAGTAGGGAGACGTTGCGCCGGGGCCGCCCCAGATGGACGAACAGCCGGTGGCGTTGGAGATGTACATACGGTCGCCGAAGAGCTGGGTAATCAGGCGGGCGTAAGAGGTTTCCGCGCAGCCTGCGCAGGAGCCGGAGAACTCAAGCATGGGCTGCTTGAACTGGCTGCCCTTGACGGTGAGGTCTTCCATGTCGGCCTTGCGCGCGACCTTGGAGACCATGTAGTTGAAGACATCCTGCTGGTCGAGCTGGCTCTCCTGCGGGACCATGGTGATGGCCTTGGTCGGGCAGACGCCGACGCAGACGCCGCAGCCCATGCAGTCAAGCGGAGAAACGGCCATGCTGTACTGATAGACGCCCTTGCCCTTACCGGCCTTGACAGGACGGATCTTCGCGGCGGCAGGAGCGGCAGCGGCCTCTTCCTCGGTCAGCGCGAAGGGACGGATGGTCGCGTGCGGGCAGACGAAGGCGCAGTTGTTGCACTGGATGCACTTGTCGGCATCCCACTCGGGGACGGTGACGGCGACGCCGCGCTTCTCGTAAGCGGAAGCGCCCAGCTCGAACTGGCCGTCGACATGATCGACGAAGGTGGAAACCGGCAGAGAATCGCCGTCCATCTTGTCGATGGGCAGGAGGATATTCTTGACCATCTTGACAAGCTCGGGCTTGCCCTCAAGCACGGTATCGTCCGCCTTATCCTCGGCATTCGCCCAAGAAGCGGGGACGTCGATCTTGGTGTAAGCGGTAGCGCCGGCGTCGATGGCGTTCCAGTTCTTCTCGACCACGTCCATGCCCTTCTTGGCATAGGAGTGCTCGGCGGCATCCTTCATGTACTTGATCGCGTCAGCTTCGGGCATGACCTTTGCAAGGGAGAAGAACGCGGACTGGAGGATGGTGTTGGTGCGCTTGCCCATGCCGACCTTGATGGCAAGGTCAATGGCGTTGATGGTATAAAGCTGAATATTGTTCTTGGCGATATAGCGCTTCGCCTCTGCGCTGAGATGGTGCTCCAGCTCGGCCAGATCCCACTGGCAGTTGATGAGGAACACGCCGCCGGGCTTGACGTCGTTGACGATCTTGAAGCCCTTGGTGATGTACGACGGGTTATGGCAGGCGACGAAGTCGGCCTTGTTGATGTAGTACGGGCTCTTGATGGGCTTGTCGCCGAAGCGGAGGTGCGAAATGGTCACGCCGCCGGTCTTCTTGGAGTCGTACTGGAAATACGCCTGAACGTACTTATCGGTATGGTCGCCGATGATTTTGATGGAGTTCTTGTTCGCGCCGACGGTGCCGTCGCCGCCGAGACCCCAGAACTTGCACTCGATGGTGCCTTCGGCCGCAGTGTTGGGAGAGGGCTTTTCCTCAAGGGACAGATGGGTCACATCGTCGTTGATGCCGATGGTGAACTGACGCTTCGGCTCGGCCTTTGCCAGCTCGTCATAGACGGCAAAGACGGATGCGGGGGGCGTATCCTTGGAGCCGAGGCCGTAACGGCCGCCGATGACGGGGATCATCCGTCCGGCATTGGCCAATGCGGTAACAACGTCCAGATACAGCGGCTCGCCGAGAGCACCCGGTTCCTTCGTGCGGTCGAGGACGGCGATCTTCTTGCAGGTGGCGGGGATCGCCTCGAGCAGGCGGTCTGCGCGGAACGGACGGTACAGACGGACCTTGACAAGGCCGACCTTCTCGCCGTGCGCGTTCATGTAATCGATAACTTCCTCCGCTACGTCGCAGATGGAGCCCATCGCGATGATAACGCGGTCGGCATCGGGCGCGCCGTAGTAGTTAAAGAGCTTATAGTCGGTGCCGAGCTTGGCGTTGACCTTGCCCATGTACTCCTCGACGATCTCGGGAAGCGCGCCGTAGTACTTGTTGCAGGCCTCACGGTGCTGGAAGAAGGTGTCGCCGTTTTCGTGCGAGCCGCGCATGGCGGGACGCTCCGGATTCAGGCAGTGCTTGCGGAACGCGTCGACCGCGTCCATGTCGCACATTTCCTTCAGATCCTCATAGTCCCAAATGGCGATCTTCTGGATCTCGTGAGAGGTGCGGAAGCCGTCGAAGAAGTTGATGAACGGAACGCGGCCCTTGATGGCGGCCAGATGCGCGACGGCGCCGAGGTCCATGACTTCCTGCGGGTTGGTCTCGCAGAGCATGGCGAAGCCGGTCTGACGGCAGGCGTAAACGTCGCTGTGATCGCCGAAAATGTTCAGTGCGTGGGTCGCAAGGGTACGCGCCGAGACGTGGAACACACCCGGAAGCAGCTCGCCGGCGATCTTGTACATGTTCGGGATCATCAGCAGCAGACCCTGCGAAGCGGTATAGGTGGTGGTCAGAGCACCGGCGGCAAGGGAGCCGTGAACGGTACCGGCAGCGCCCGCCTCGGACTGCATCTCGACGACCTTTACGCGGTTGCCGAAGATGTTGAGACGACCCTGTGCAGACCACTGGTCGACATTATCGGCCATCGGGCTGGAGGGCGTGATGGGATAGATGCCCGCTACTTCCGTAAAGGCGTAGCTGACATGAGCGGCGGCGGTATTGCCGTCCATCGTCTTAAACTTTCTTACCAAAATAAAATACCTCCTGAAAGTATTTTTACTCAGACAAGACCATTGTAACACGAACGGCTCTGTTTGTAAATCAGAAAAACGCTCCGATTGCAACAATTTGTGGAAATCGTCCGAAAAAACACGAACGATTTCCGACACATTGCCTACGGATGCGTCAATAGTTCTCGGCCTTCAGTTCAAAAAAGCCGAGCGGGTGGCCGCAGACCGGACAAATTTCCGGTGCTTTTTCACCCTCGACCGAATGTCCGCAGTTTCGGCACTCCCAGCGGACCGTTCCCGCTTTTTCAAATACCGTCTGCGTCCGCACGTTGTTCAGCAGTGCGCGGAAGCGTTCCTCGTGCGACTTTTCGATCGCAGCGACGCCGCGGAAGCGCTCCGCCAGCTCCGCAAAGCCCTCCTCCTCCGCTTCCCTTGCAAAGCGCGCGTACATATCCGACCACTCGTAATGCTCTCCCTCGGCCGCAGCGGCAAGATTCTCCGCAGTCGCGCCGATCCCGCCGAGCGCATTCAGCCAGAGCTTGGCATGTGCCTCCTCGTTTGCGGCGGTCTGCAAAAACAGCGCCCCGATCTGCTCATAGCCCTCCCTGCGCGCGACCGACGCAAAAAAGGTGTACTGGTTCCGTGCCTGACTCTCGCCCGCGAATGCCTGACGAAGATTGTTTTCCGTTTTCGTACCGGAAATATCCATGCTGTACTCCCCCGATGATTCAAAATGCAGCTGAAAGCGCTGTTTCAGCCGTGCAGAATATTTTTCCCCAAATGTACGGTCCGCTCTTCGGAAATTTTTGTCTTTTTATGTCCAAATATTGCATTCTGAATACATAAACTTTATAGAGGCATCTTTCGGTGCACGTCTTTGCAAAACTGCTCTGTAACGGAACGCAGACCGGCGCGGGCGGCAGCCTGAAGCAGACAACCTACGGCAACGGCGATTCTGTCAGCTATACCTACGATGAGCTTGACAGGCTGACCGGGAAAGTGTATACTGGTGGTAGATATGTTACTTATACATATAACGCCGATGGGCAGATAGCCGAGAGGCCTGTCCTGCTGTCGGTCAACGAGCATCTGCTACATATAATTTGTCGAAAAAAACTGTGCCCTGCAAGATCGGCGTCCATGACGAGGAAGAGCTTCACGAATGCGGTTCAATGCCCGGCCAATGTGGTGATCCGCGAAGAAGCAAATTAAGAAAAGCCGGGAAATCGGAGGGGAATCGAACTATGGTTCAAACAGTACACGGCGTAGAAGTCAATATCGTTTGCAACGACCTTATTCAAAAGGGGTGCCATTCGCCATATTTCACTCTCGTTTTTGAGGTGCCGGATTGGTTGGAAGAAAATTGCGTGTCCGCTTTGAAGGAAGCATACTTATTTGATCTTATTCGTACATCAAAGATGCAAACCGATTTGTTGCCCATTTTACTGCCGTTCGTCGAATATGCAGATCCCGGCGCAATTTCCGACCGAGTCTTCTGTGAATTGATGAATCTGCCCGAGTTGTTTCAAAACGATCTCATCATCAGTTTAGCACACAAGCAGCTATCTGCCGCGCAATTAGACACGCTTTGTTCGAAGGACATAACGTTCGAGTGTTATTACACCTTGGCGATCGAGCAATTTCAGCGATCCACATACTCCAACGACGATTTGCGAAAAACTCTGCTCAGATTTCAACACAGCAAATTTGGCGCGCAGTTGCCATGCTTATTGGCAGAATTGTCGAGTCTGCCGCCAAGCGGCAAAGAAAAGCAATTGACGCTGGAAGCGATGATGAAACACCGCTGAGGCAGTGTTGGTTGAGGGTCATAGAATGAAGAAACTGGTAATTCTGTTATGTGTTTTCTCTGTCCTACTGGGAGGGTGCAGCGTGGTGCGCTCTGTGGTAGATTCCGGTGATAACGCTTTTCGCCGAAGCTTTCACTTAGACTACGAGGAAGACGCTCAGGCAAAAGCCAAACAGGCACTTATGCTTTTGCTGAATGCCTTGCAAAGCGACGACAAAGCAGCCGCAGCCGAGGTGTTCTCAGAGAATATGCAACAATCCATTGCGGATTTTCCGCAAATGCTGGAGAAACTGTTTGAGTATTTTGACGGCGAAGCGCAAGGTGATTTGCGCCCCGATTTTTCCGGTGTTGAGCGAGGAGTGGACTATGGCGAATATACGACGTCTACCACACTGTATTGCGATATTATTACAACAGCCGACAGCTACCGTCTGACCTTTCGTATCGTCTGCCTTGACACTAAAACACCGGAAAATGAAGGAATTTGGTCGCTTTCGATCATCCGCGCAGAGGACGATCCGCGTCCTGAGAGCACCTACAGCGGGGATTGCACCTATGCGGATGGTATCCATGTTGCAGCGGTGTGTGCGCCGGTTACGGCGGGCAACGATGCACTCGCGGAGGAATTGTCCCTGCAAGCCATGAACGACCTGCTGGCGGCGCTTCGCGAGGGCAACACCAAGGCCGCAGCCGATTTGTTTGCGTCCAACACAAGGGCACAGTCGGAAAACTTTCCGCAAGAGTTGGAAACTCTGCGCACGCTGCTGGGTAGTGACGAGACAGAACTCACAGTGGAACGTGCGATTTCTGTTGACTACGGCAGGCACAGCAATCACCAGTGGCAGGAGCACGGCATTTTTTCCTACCGCGCGGAAACCTCACATGGTATCTATTTGCTGGTATCGAAACAGACCTATTACGACACGACCGTCACAGAAGATATCGGCCTCTGGTCACTGTATGTTTTCTCTCTGAGCGACGCCGCCGAGGCCCCGACCCTCCCCGCAACCGAAAACGATTATATTCCCGGAATTTCTATCATTGAAGTGGCCGAGTAGCAAAGCACAATTTCTCAGGTCATCATGTCCTAATCCCAGCAACGTGGAGTTGTCGGTCGGCGGTATGCCCTCCCCTCCCGCCGGGCTGGGAAATAATTTAATTATGTCGAAAAGTCTTCCCCTTTGTCAGGCTGATGTCATAGCTGTTGACGGCTCTGCCGCCTCAGCGTGTCAAGGCCCCTCAGTTAGGTCATTCCGAGGAGGGGAAAGTTGTATAATAAGCTCGGGCAGAAGGGGAATTACAGCACAAAGACAGTTGAGGTGATCGTATTATGAGAAATGGCGCTTTTCCGCCGGAATTGCTTCAAAAATCTTATCGGACAGCCTGCGGAGAGCTTGCTTGGCGGGCATCCGATGTTCCTTGCCTGCTGGAATATGCAGCGAAGGAAAACCTTGTGATTCTCGGCGGCGACGTGGCCACGCTGCAAGGGGTATATACCTACGGCAATTGGTACTATGAAGTTACAAATTTGCAATCCGCAAAAACAGCGATTCACGGAAGCATAGCAACGGCCGGAAAATATGTTAATGATTACGTTCAGAGAAATGGGAATGAATTTCTGTTCGTACTCGTGGTGCAAAAACTGCTTGGCATAATAAATGGCAATATTTATTGGGAACACGATTAGCGAATACAATGTTACTTAAAAGCGATATCTGATCTTTGCCAAGTTTTACCGTGTTCTGAATGATAAAAAGGGAGGGAGCACAATTGAGTACAGCAAGCATTCCGATCGACGTGAGAAACCACCTGATCGAGAACGGCTTTGTGCGTCGGAGAAGACGTTTTTTCCGCGAGCGCGACAGCATCGTGCAATGTGTCGTTTTTGAACATCCATTGCAAATCATTTATCCGACATATTGTTTTATTCCGTTATACATGCCATGCACTACGCTGTATTACACATACGGCCGCCGTATCAGCGAGGTATCTCGATACAGGGACGCACCGACCGTGGACAGCAGTGCATTGATCGATGCGTTAGACAGTGTGGTACTGCCGCTTTTTGAGCGTCTCAAAACGCCCGCACTTCTGTCACAGTACTTATTAAACAACCTCAATTCATCTGTGCACTACCTGTTTTGTCCATCGATAGATCTGGCTATCTTGGAAGCATATACTGCACTGTTTCTTGCGGAGCGCGAACTGTTTTCCCGTGCAGTAAGCAAGGCATTCCGCTTACTTGACGAAACGACGGTGTTTACTCATGATTTTACCGAAAGGACGCAAGCAGAGCTGGAGACGCTGATTGCGCGTGCCAAATTGCCCGACGACGAATTACGTTGCTTCTTTGAGGAGATCATTGCAGCCTCGCGGAAGATCATCATAAAGTAAACGGAACACCCTGTGCCGCAGTTGGTTCGTATTATTACAAAAGGAGACAACGCCATGTGGAAAACAATTTGCACCGCCGATGAAATAATGAGGTTTATGGAGGCTGTATGCTATTTTCACGATAGCTGTATAAAGGAAATGAGCTATATAAGCGGAGCGTATGTTGATGTTGATCTTTCAATGCATCCGTTGAATGATCGCCGCGTGTTACGGGTGCTTATTCAGCGGCAATATGAGTCGGACTCTGTGATAGAAATGGAATTTCAAGGGTTAAAGTATGTCAAGCTTTTTCCTGTTGGCGAGGATTACACCTGTGAAATATTAGGTTCGACTATGCTCATAAAGGACGGGAATATTTACTGGTGCGATTGCGCCGATCTGTCGGAATCTGATTTGGATGACTATACAGGTACTTTAATTTGCGCATCAAAGCTTAGATGGCGTTCCGTAGATAATCATTTAGGGAATGATAAGTTTTACAAATCCACAGTGTAAATTAGCACATATACATTTAGTCACCGCATTAGTCTGCCAACACAAAGCTTAGACAAAACCGCTCCCGAAATGTTACGGCCGAGCTGACGCATGTTTTGTCAACGGCGAACATGTCGTCGTCGAAAGGGTCCGGCGCGAACCGCCGGAAAAGCTGTCACGCGAGGCCTATCTGCACTTGGGTCTGTACGGCCATATACCGATTATTTAAGCAAGCACAGGAGGATTTCCGATGGATACAGAAACCGGATACATTGTTGCCGCAGTGGGCAAGGACCCGTCGACCTGTTACAAGGGGTTTGCGACTCCCTTTTCGTGGCCGCTGGATCGGGAAGCGGACAGTCTTTCACGGGAGCTGTCTCAAACGCTGTTTCAGGAATGGATGGACCGGCCCATCGGGTCGTTACAGGCCTCTGCCGACCTTGGGTTCATTCAGTCGTATGCAGAGCACTGCAGACGCTTGGGTATTTCGTGCAAAGTCTTTTGGTTTGCGGCGGCGGCATTTTCTAAGGCACCGGAAGGGTTTGTCCCACTTGGTTGGGACTTTATTGCGTCTGCCGATCTCTCCTACCTATGAGCCGACGGCGATTATCTGTTCCAACATTGCAATTTAAGTGATATGCATCTGAATACTCACGGTCTGTTTTCCTGCAAAGAGGATGCCGAAAGATATGCCTCCGTGCGTCGTCAGGCGTTATCCGACGGCGTGGAGCTTGAACATACCGATTGTGAGAGATTTATTCGCGTTTACGAGCAACGGCGCAATACACGATAAATTGGGCAGGATTCCTGCGCTTACAAATATTGGGGTATAAAACTACGCGGCTTAATTAGGAGGTTTATATGGGCATATCAAAGAAGGACATTATAGCGGATTATCAGGATGCAATCAGAGAGGGATATCAGGACTTTTTGATGGAGCTTGGATTCGTGAGCTACAAGGACGATCTGCTGCATTGGTATCTACTGCGGAACGAGGTGCTTTTCTCGATGCAAGTTCATGCAGCGATTTTGAGATGCCCAGATATGTTTCCTGTCTTTACCGCAAACCCACTTTTTGTCCGCACGGCGATTCCGGCAGCGCTTGTACTCGACAATGTTCACATACTTAATTTTTACCCGCTTTTCAATGGCGAGTGGCAGCATTTTTATCGTCGCCTGTCAATTCACTATCCCCGTGGCGGACCCTTTGGCGGGACATTTGTTAAGGAACAGATTGAGTCTTATTTGAGTGTGATCCAAACACCCAAAGACGCGTTTGAGCAAAGAAAAGCGCGGCTTAGGGAACACGATCAGGTTTATCCAACGGAAGATTTTGTGGACGAAATTATCTACTATCGGGACGAGGAATTGTGGGAACGAGCAATTCAAGTAAAGAAATCTTATTTATTCAACACACCTAATGCAGATGTGCAGAAAAATCCATACGCTGCCCGCCATCTCGCGCAGCTACACGCTTTAGAGGACCCGGTTGCCCGATTGGAGCATGTCGCAAAACTGAACGAAAAGAAAAAAACGCAGTTGGCCGAGCTTCGCAGGAAGGTCCCTGCCGCATTTCAAAACGAACTTGTTTTCCGAAACCCGAATGCTCTCTGATTGCCGGTTCCGTGTGTGCATAGAGGACAGGCTGTTATGCTTGCCTGTCCCCGCGATGCGTATACCTCGGTATGCCCGACAGCGCGTAAAATAGTTTCCCAGCCACCCGGCGGGAGGCCGCTGGTTAGCGGCATTTCCAGCCCCTCCCGCCGGGTTGTAAATAACTTAATCATGTCGAAAAAGCTCCCCTTATGTCATTCCGACGGCTGCGCTATGGGCATCGTGCCCTACGCACGAAACCGTAATTTTGCGTAGGACGGGCTTCCCTCACCCCGCCGCATGCAGGCACCAGCAATAACGGGCCACCCACCGACATTGACATGAGGCTTATCTAACGATCTAACCGTCCACTTCGACATAAGGTCAATCTAATTGCCCAACTGTACCGAAAAAAGTTTCCGAACGAAAGGTGATGGAGATCATGAAAAAAAGGATCACAATATTGTCATGCGTTATCGCGTGCGTTTGTGTGTTCGTATTGATTTTTAATATCTGCTTAAAGACACGCGACGCGGTTATACTGCCGTTCTTGCTAAGTAAAGGCATCGAACTTGGCACTTCAAAAGATGAAATGCTAACAAAGCTCGGCAAACCGTTAAAAACGGATGATGATCCGTTAGCGGCAATCGAATACGATTTCTACTCTTTCACATTAGCCGGAAAACCGGCGGAAGTCGTTATTGATGTGAATACGGAGGCGTGGGACGTATCAGGCGTCACTATTAGCTGGCAGTTGGACAATCCGGACGAAGCGGCTTCTATCTACGAAGCAATTGAGCAGGAGATTCAGGCGCATTCTTATGCTGCAATCAAAAGGACGGAAGAGACCACCTCCGAAGAACATACGATTGAGTATAACAGCGATTCAAGGCACTGGTGGGCAAAGGTTCGGCTCCGTTCGGACAGTGTAAAATTAGTGTTTTGGGGAATCTCTGATTGGATGGCAAGTGGATAGGCCCGGTCTTCCTTACGAGCAGTCGGTCCCCGGTGGGCTTTGAAAAGTCAAGTATGACTTGTGATCGCCTTAGTAAACCAAGCTAATACAAGAGTCGCGCAAAATTTTTTCCGAAACTTCTTGACAAATACATCCCGTCGTGGTAGAATGCAGAAAACCGTGGAAGATGCGTAAGTAAGCGTGTTTCGGAAGTCTCAGAGAGCCGCCGTCGGTGAGAGTGCGGTACGGACGGGCACGTCGAATGGGCATCGGAGGGCGAGCTGAAGAAAAGTAGGCAAGACGGAGTCCGACTCTTCGTTATCAAAGGTCAGCGCATGTAAGTGCGTAAAAGTGGGCGCTGAGCGTCAAGCCGGGTGGCACCGCAGGAATGTTGATTCAATCCTGTCCCAGCAGATCACTGGGACAGGATTTTTTTATCCTCTCCCGCAATTTTGAAAGGAGAAAGCATCATGGAAAACAAGAAGGAAATCCCGTACAAGATCTATCTGGAAGAGTCGGAAATGCCGCAGGCATGGTATAACGTCCGCGCGGACATGAAGAACAAGCCCGCTCCCCTGCTCAATCCCGGGACGGGCAAGCCCATGACGCTCGACGAGCTGTGCGGCGTGTTCTGCCGCGAGCTGGCCGAGCAGGAGCTGGACAACACCACGCCGTTCATCCCCATTCCCGAGGAAATTCGCAATTTCTACAAGATGTTCCGTCCGTCGCCGCTGGTGCGCGCCTACTGTCTGGAAAAGAAGCTCGGCACCCCGGCGCACATCTATTACAAGTTTGAGGGCAACAATACCTCCGGCAGCCACAAGCTCAACTCCGCCATTGCGCAGGCCTATTATGCCAAGAAGCAGGGCCTCAAGGGCGTGACGACCGAGACGGGCGCGGGCCAGTGGGGCACGGCGCTGTCCATGGCGTGCAGCTATTTCGGTCTGGACTGCAAGGTCTTTATGGTCAAGGTGTCCTACGAGCAGAAGCCCTTCCGCCGCGAGGTCATGCGCACCTACGGCGCCAGCGTGACGCCGTCGCCGTCGATGGAGACCGAGGTCGGCCGCAAGATCAACGCCGAATTTCCCGGCACGACCGGTTCACTCGGCTGTGCCATCTCCGAAGCGGTCGAGACAGCCGTCACCCACGAGGGCTATCGCTATGTACTCGGCTCGGTGCTCTCGCAGGTGCTGCTGCACCAGAGCGTCATCGGTCTGGAGACCAAGACCGCGCTGGATAAATACGGCATCAAGCCCGACATCATCATCGGCTGCGCCGGCGGCGGCAGCAACCTCGGTGGCCTGATCGCCCCGTTCGTCGGCGAAAAGCTGCGCGGTGAATCCGACGTGCGCATCATCGCGGTCGAGCCGGCCTCCTGCCCGAGCCTGACGCGCGGTAAATATGCCTACGACTTCTGCGACACCGGCTGCGTCTGCCCGCTGGCGAAAATGTACACCCTAGGCAGCTCCTTTATCCCGTCGGCCAACCACGCGGGCGGCCTGCGCTACCACGGCATGAGCAGCATCGTCTCCCAGCTCTATGACGACGGCTATCTCGAGGCCACGAGCGTCGAGCAGACGAAGGTCTTTGAGGCGGCGGAGGAATTTGCGCGCGTCGAAGGCATTCTGCCCGCGCCGGAGAGCAGCCATGCCATCCGCGTTGCGATCGACGAGGCGCTCAAGTGCAAGGAGACCGGCGAGAAAAAGAACATCGTCTTCGGCCTGACCGGAACGGGCTATTTCGACCTTGTCGCCTACCAGAAGTTCAACGACGGTGAAATGACCGACCGCATCCCCACCGACGAGGAGATCGCCGCAAGTCTGGCAAAGCTCCCAAAAGTCGAGGGCTGAACCATTCCCTATACCATATAAATTGATCCCGATAAACAGAACCCGCGCCGCAGATTTGATCTGCGGCGCGGGATTTATTATCTTTCGGCGCTTTTTACCGCATCAGCTCACAGACCAGATCGGTGTAGGCCGTCGGGTTCTCAAGCGGCAGATTTGCCATCAGAAGTCCCTGACAATAGAGCAGCTCGGCGTATTTCTTCGCTTTCTCGGGATTGCTCTCCATGTTTTCCGCAAGTACCTTGAGTGCGGGATGCTCCGCGTTGACCTCCAGAATGCGGCCGCAGTGATAGTCGGAATTAGGGTCGAGCGTGCGGAAGTACTTCTCCATTTCAAAGCTCATGCCGCCGTCGGGCACCATAGTCAGCGGATGTTCACCGAGGTCGGAGGAAATACGGACGTCGGCGACCTTATCGCCCAGCGTTTCCTTCAGGAAATCGAGGCAGCCCTTAAACGCCTCCGCCTTTTCCTCGGCGGCCTTCTTCTCCTCATCGGTCGCAAGCTCCAGATCGTCCGTCAGGATATTGCGGAACTCATGCTCCTCGACCTTATTGAGCGTCTGCGGAATAAATTCGTCGACCTGCTCCGTCAGCAGCAGCACGTCGAAGCCGCGGTCGCGCAGCATCTTCGTCTGCGGCAGCTTGGAAAGCCGGTCCGCGCTGTTGCCCGCTGCATAATAAATGTGCTTCTGCGCGGCGGGCATGGCGGCACAGTACTCCTTGAGCGTGACGAGCTTTCCTTCCTTATCGGAGCGGAACTCCACGAGGTCCTGAAGCATTTCCTTGTGCATGCCGTAGTCGGAGACCAGACCGTATTTCAGCTGTCTGCCGAACGCGGCGTAGAACTTCTCGTACGTCTCGCGGTCCTCGCCTTGCAGGCGCAGCAGCTCGGCCTTGATCTTCTTTTCCAGATTTGCGGCGATCGTTTTCAGCTCACGCGTATGCTGCAGCAGCTCACGGCTGATATTCAGGCTCAGATCCTGCGTATCGACCACGCCGCGAACAAAGCGGAAATACTCCGGGACCAGATCTTCGCAGTGCTCCATGATCATCACGCCGGAGGAATAGAGCTGCAAGCCGCTCTTGTAATCCTTGGTGTAAAAATCATACGGAGCCTTGGACGGGATGAACAGCAGCGCCTTATAGGTAACGGCGCCCTCCACGCTTACATGGATCACACCTGCGGGCGCTTCGTAGTCGAAGAACTTTTCCCGATAGAAGCTCTCATACTCCTCCTTCGTCACGTCCTTCTTGGCCTTCTGCCAGAGCGGGACCATGGAATTGAGGGTCTGATCCTCACGGACCGTCTCATATTTCGGCTTCTTGTCGTCATTCTTCTCGCCGTCGCTCTCCGGTTCCTCGATCGGGCGGCTCGTCTCGACCTCCATCCTGATCGGATAACGGATATAGTCGGAATATTTCCGCACCAGACTGCGCAGACGGTATTCCTGCAAATAATCCGAATATTTCTCGTCGTCGGTATCCTTCTTGAGCGTCAGGATCACGTCCGTACCGACGTTCTCCTTCTCGCAGGCCGAAACGGTGTAGCCGTCCGCACCGGCGGACTCCCACTTCCACGCCTCGTCGCTTCCGTACTTCTTGGAGATCACGGTCACCTTGTCGGCCACCATGAACGCCGCGTAAAAGCCGACGCCGAACTGACCGATGATGTCGATGTCCTCCTGCTTTTCCAGCGCGGTCTTGAATTGCAGCGAACCACTGTGCGCGATCGTGCCGAGGTTTTCTTCCATTTCCTCGCGGCTCATGCCGATGCCGTTATCGGAAACGGTCAGCGTCCCTGCATCCTGATCGAGCGTCAGGCGGATCAGAAAATCACTGCGGTTCAGGCCGACGGAATCATCCGTCAGGGCGCGGTACGCAAGCTTGTCGATCGCGTCGGACGCGTTGGAGATCAGCTCGCGGAGGAAAATTTCTTTATGCGTATAGATCGAATTGATCATCAGATCCAGCAGCCGCTTGGATTCTGCTTTAAATTGTTTCTTTGCCATTGCACTCAACTTCCTTTGTCCATTTTGGCACTCTTTGCTTCGGAGTGCTAATTCATATTATAGCGGTGTTTTGCGCTTTTGCAAGCCCTTGTAACAATTTATTTACACTTTTTATAAAAAGATTCGGGCCGTGGACGATCGACCGCGCAGAAAGCGCAGCGTGCAATATACATATTGCATAAATTTTAAAAATATTTTTGTATATATTGCCGAATAAGCCGTCGAAACATCCGCAAAAAAACGGAACAATTCCATCTTGCAACTTTCGCACTTCCGCTGTAAACTTATGCGCGCTTGCAAAGGAGGACATCTATATGGGAAAAAGCTCCGTAAAAAACCTGACCGTCGGCTCGCCGATGAAGCTGATTCTCGGCTTTCTGCTCCCTCTGCTCGGCGGTCTGCTGTTTCAGCAGCTATACAACATGGTCGACACGCTCGTCGTCGGGCGCTACCTCGGCGTGGACGCGCTGGCAGGCGTCGGCTCCACCGGCTCGATCAATTTTCTCGTGCTCGGCTTCTGCATCGGCATCTGCAACGGCTTTGTCATTCCCGTCGCACAAAAGTTCGGTGAAGGAGACGAAGACGGTCTGCGCAAATACGTCGCCAACAGCTTCTGGCTCTCGGCGGCCTTCGCCGCAGTCATCACGGTCGCCGTCTGTCTGCTGTGCTCCAGCATTCTGAACTGGATGGACACGCCCGACCAGATCTATCAGCAGGCGTACGACTATATTTTCGTGATCTTCCTCGGCATTCCCGCCACAATCCTTTACAATCTCCTCTCGGGAATTATTCGTTCGCTCGGCGATTCCAAAACACCGATCTATTTTCTGATTCTTGCCTCGCTTCTGAATGTAGCGTTCGACATCATTTCCGTGCGGCTTCTGGGCATGGGCGTGGAGGGACCGGCATGGGCGACGGTCCTCTCTCAGGCGATCTCGGGCATTTTGTGCCTTATCGTCATGTTCCGCCGCTACCCGATCCTGCGTCTGTCGCGCGACGAGCTGCGGCCCCGCGGAAGGGAGCTTGCGCGTCTTTTCTCGATCGGCGTGCCGATGGGCCTACAATATTCGATCACCGCGATCGGCACGATCGTCGTACAGGCCGCCGTCAACAGCCTTGCCGCAAGCTACATTGCCGCCGTCACCGTCGGCAACAAGATCAATCAGCTTTTCGCCTGCACCTTTGACGCAATGGGCACGACGATGGCGGTCTACGGTGCGCAGAACTACGGTGCCATGAAGCTCGACCGCCTGCACAAGGGCGTAGCCTCCTGCGGGTCAATCGCCGTGATCTATTCGCTGATCGTTCTGCCGATCCTCTACTTCTTCGGTGCGGATCTTTCCATGCTCTTTATCGACTCGGCCGAGCCGCTTGCGACACGCCTTGAGATCGCGGGCTTCGCGCGGCAATTTCTGATCTGCAACGGCCTGTTCTACATCGCGCTGGCTTTTGTAAACATCCTGCGCTTCATGATACAGGGCCTTTCCTTTACAAAGCAGGCGATCTTTGCCGGGATCTTTGAGATGGTCGCCCGCTGCATCTGCGGCTTCTGGCTTGCAAAGCTCTGGGGGTATTCCGCGATCTGCTTTGCGAATGCCGCCGCATGGGTCGCCGCCGACATTTTCCTGGTTCCCGCCTATTTCCACAGCGTGAAGGTGCTGCACCGCCGCCACGCTTAAATTTGTTCTTTGTTTCTTCGGCTTTCTATGTTATACTATAAAAAGAGGTGAAATGAATGATTACAGTCAGCGACCTTGCGCTGCAATTCGGCGGCAGCGTTTTATTTCAGCATGTCGATCTGCAATTCACAGCCGGCAACTGCTACGGCGTGATCGGCGCGAACGGCGCGGGAAAATCGACCTTTCTGAGGCTTCTTTCCGGTGAACTGGAATCCACAAAGGGCGAGATCTCGATCAAGCCGGGACTTCGGATGTCCGTTCTGAAGCAGGACCAGTTCGCCTACGACGAATACAGCATCATGGACACCGTCATTATGGGCAATCCCCGCCTCTACGAGATCATGAAGCAGAAGGAGGCGCTCTACGCCAAGCCGGAGCTTTCCGACGAGGACGGAATGCTCGCCTCCGAGCTGGAGATCGAATTTGCCGAGCTGAACGGCTGGGAAGCGGAATCCGACGCTAGCCGCATCCTTCAGGGCTTAGGACTGCCCGTCGAGCAGCATTACGACCGCATGGCGGACACCGACGGACGGCAGAAGGTCAAGGTGCTGCTGGCGCAGGCATTGTTCGGCGACCCGGACATCATTCTGCTCGACGAGCCGACCAATAACCTCGACATTGAATCGATCAACTGGCTCGAAAACTTTATTTTAGACTACGAGGACAAGGGGCTGGTCATCGTCGTCAGCCACGACCGCCATTTTCTCAACACCGTCTGTACGCATATTGTGGATATCGACTACGGGAAGATCAAAATGTACGTCGGCAACTACGATTTCTGGTACGAATCCAGCCAACTCATGCAGAACCTGATCCGCAGCAAGAACAAGCGCAACGAGGAGAAGATCGCGGAGCTGCAGACCTTTATTTCCCGTTTCTCCGCCAACAAGGCCAAAAGCAAGCAGGCAACCGCCCGCAGACGGCTCTTGGACAAGCTTTCCATAGAGGAAATGCCCGCTTCGTCGCGCCGCTACCCCTTCGTCGGCTTTACAAGAGAGCGCGAGGTCGGAAAGGATATCCTGTTTGTCACCGAGGTTTCCAAGGCCGTCGACGGCGTCACGCTGCTGAACAATGTCTCTTTTACCGTGAACAAAAATGACAAGATCGCTTTTGTCGGCGAAAACGAGCTTGCACAGACCACGATGTTCAAAATTCTTATGGGCGAGCTGGAAGCCGATTCCGGCACGGTCAAATGGGGCGTTTCCACGTCGCAGAGCTATTTCCCCAAGGATAACAGCGCCTACTTTGAGGGCTGCACGGACTCTCTGGTCGACTGGCTTCGCCAATATTCCGCAAAGAAGGACGACGTGTATCTGCGCGGCTTCCTCGGCCGGATGCTCTTCTCCGGCGAGGACGTGTTTAAGCCCGTAAACGTGCTTTCGGGCGGCGAAAAGGTCCGCTGTATGCTGTCGAGGATGATGCTTTCCGGTGCGAACGTTCTGCTGCTGGATCAGCCGACCAACCATCTGGACATGGAATCCATTCAGGCGGTCAACAAGGGAATGATCGCTTTCCCCGGAAATATTCTCTTTGCCTCGCATGACCACGAGCTGCTGCAATCGGTCGCCAACCGCATCATCGAGTTTAAGCCCGACGGCACGATCCGCGATTACCGCGGAACTTACGACGAATATCTGGAACACCGCAGCGCGGAATGACCGCAAAAATACGCCCGGCTCACGATACCGTGAGCCGGGCTGTTTTCTGTAATAGAGGATTTATTCAGAAGTTGCTCAAATATCCCGTCTGCCCTCAAGGGCGCGCAGGAGCGTTACCTCGTCGGCATATTCCAGCTGACTTCCGACGGGGATGCCATAGGCAAGTCTGGTCACGCGGACCTCCATCGGGCGCAGAAGGCGGGAAATATACATTGCCGTCGCCTCACCCTCCGTGTCGGGATTCGTCGCCATGATGACCTCGCGGACGCCGCCCTGACCGACGCGGGCCAGCAGCTCACGCACACGGATGTCATCCGGGCCGACATGATTCAGCGGAGAGAGCACGCCGTGCAGAACGTGGTACACGCCCGAAAACTCCCGCGCGCGCTCCATTGCCACAACGTCCTTCGGATCGGCCACCACGCAGATCAGGCCCTGATCGCGCGTAGGGTCGTCGCAGATGGGGCACAGATCGCGATCCGTCAGATTCTGACAGCGCGGGCACAAATGGACCGTTTTCTTTGCCTCAAGGATCGCATCGGCAAATTCCTGCGCTTCCTCCTGCGGAAGACTCAGAAGGTGGAACGCAAGCCGCTGTGCCGTTTTGCCGCCGATCCCCGGCAGCTTTGCAAATTGTTCCGTAAGCCGCTCCAATGCGGCAGGAAAATACCGCATCAGAACAGGCCGCCCAAATTCAGTCCGCCGGTCAGCTTCGACATATTCTGCGCCGCCTCGGCATCAGCCTTACGCATCGCCTCGTTGACCGCGCCGACGATCATATCCTGAAGCATTTCCACGTCCTCCGGGTCAACTGCCTCCGGGCTGATCGTCAGGGAAAGCACCTCGTGCTTGCCGTTGACCGTCGCCGTTACGACGCCGCCGCCGACCGTCGCCTCGTAGGACTTGTTCTCCATTTCCTCCTGCATTTTCAGCATATCCTGCTGCATTTTCTGGGCCTGTTTGATCATATTCATGTTCATGCCGCCGCCCATACCGCCGCGGTATCCGCCCTTTGCCATTGTAATTCGTCTCCTTTATGTGAATTTTACAAGTTCCGGATGCTCCTCGCCGAAGCGAAGCAAGCGTTCTCTGCCGTCGTTATTTTTCGGCGTTTCGCCGCGCAGAATAACCTTGAGCGCAACGGGCGTCCCCAGCAGCGCGGCGGCGCACTCCGATACCGTTGTGCATACGTTCGGCCGGTCGATCACGCGCCGCGCGATCTCCGACTGTGCCTCTAAATAAAGTGTCTTGCCGTCTATAAAGCCGCGAACGGGCGCGTTATCGCCGACGGAAAACATGCCGAGCGCAGGTGGCTTCAGCGTCGTCCGCAGGCGCTGCACCAGCTCCGGCCAAAAGCCGCTGTCGCCGTGCGGCGGCTGCGGTGCGGCCGGTTCCTCCTCGCCCTCTGCCGGCGGCGGCGTCAGCTCCTCCCAAGGCGGCCGCTCCTCAGCCTCCTCCTCGGACTGCGGCGCGGCGGCAGCAGGCGCGACCGTCACGCCCGCCGCAAGCTTTGCCTCCAAGCGGCTGATGCGGGCGTTGAGCGCGTCGGCGTTCAGCTCCGCCTCCGGTTCGCAGAGGCGAAGCAGCGCAAGCTCCGCGTCGATGCGGCGGTTCGCGCTGGCATTGAAGCCTGCGGCGGCGTCGCGAAGGACCCGCGTGATCCTGAGCAGCTCTCCCGGCGAAAACAGTGCCATAAGCGAACGCTGCTCCTGCTCCGTACAGATGCCGGACACCAGATCGATCCCGTTTTTCGGCGCGGTGCGGAGGATCAGAAGATCGCGCGCGACCGTGCAAAGCTCGTCGAGCATGGCGGCAAGGTCCTTGCCCTCGGCATACTCCGCGTTAAAAATCGCAAGTGCGGCAGCAGCGTCATGATTCCCGACCGCACGCATCAGCTCCGCCGTTTTTCGCGTTCCGGCGAGGCCGAGCGTTCGGCAGACCTCGTCGGTCGTTACCGCACCGGATGCGGCCGAGGCGCACTGGTCAAGCAGGCTGACCGCGTCGCGCATACCGCCGTCGGCCAGACGCGCCAGAAACGCGGCGGCGTCCGGCTCCAGATCGATATGCTCCTGATAAGCGATATAGCTCATCCGATCGACCAGATCCTCCGGCAGCAACCGACGGAATGAGAAGCGCTGACAGCGGGAAAGAATGGTCGCGGGGACCTTGTGCAGCTCTGTCGTCGCGAGAATAAACAGCAGATGCTCCGGCGGCTCCTCGATAATCTTCAGCAGCGCGTTGAAGGCGCTGATGGAAAGCATATGCACCTCGTCGATGATATACACGCGCATTTTGACCTCGGCGGGCGTATAGATCGCATCGTCGCGCAGAGCGCGGACATTGTCCACGCCGTTATTGGAGGCCGCGTCGATCTCCAATACATCCATGCAGGCGCCGGAATCGATGCTCTTACAGGCCGCGCAATGGTTGCAGGGATTGCCGTCCTCGGGGTGCTCACAGTTCACGGCCTTCGCAAGGATTTTGGCGCAGGAGGTTTTGCCCGTTCCGCGCGTTCCCGTAAACAAATACGCATGGCTCAGCCGACCGTTCATCACCTGATTTTTCAAGGTCTGCGTTACGGCAAGCTGCCCGACCACATCGTCAAAGGTCTGCGGGCGGTACTTGCGGTATAGTGCCTGATACATGGGCCTGTCCTCCTTCCGATCATTTATCCGTACCATAGTATACTCGATTCCGTCCGAAAATGCAACAAAAAAGGCGCGGGATATCTCCCGCGCCTCAGCGTGTCGAAAAAAACATTTCGACACGCTGTCAGACTGTCAAAAACACTTCGACCCATGACAAGATCGCACACCCGCATTTGAACCGGATGTTACATCCGTTTCCCGTGCAGCCAGCTCAGAAACGGCGTCCTTGCGGCACACGAACAGATCCGCTTAATGCTGCTCGGTTCCCCGCCTGACATGGTTCACGGGAGCTCGTTGCGCAAGACCGATCCCTCAACACCGCTTACACGGACAGACGACACAACACCGGCCCGGGTGCGGGAGTTCATCCCTGCTGTAGCGGATTGCAGGTAACAGGGCACCGCTATCTCCCCGACTAGTGCGACCTTGTCATAGGTCGAAGTCAGTTTTCAGTTATTCGCCGATCTCGGCCAGCTTATCCTCGATGAAATCCGCCAGATCGCCGATCGTTTCCAGCTTCAGGTCGCCCTCAAGCTCAAAATCGACGCCAAGCTCCTCCTCCATGTCCATGATCATCTCGACCATATCCAAGGAGTCCAGATGCAGACTTTCAAAGGTTGTATCACGATTCATTTCCTCGACAGGTACATCAAGCTGTTGGGAAAGATAGGTTCTGATCCGATCGTACATTTCTCACTCGCCCCTTCTTTGCAGTTGATTTGCTTCTCTCTCTGGGATCTCGGCAGAAGCGCGGGCCATACGCGCGCGGCTTCTACATGAATATGATACGTTTTTTTCCGATAAAGTCAAGAAAAATTTTTCGGCGGCGAAAACGGCGCGGCTTTTCGTTTTATCCTAAAAGCAGGTCGGCATTTCAAATATATCTGAAAAATCCGAAATTTTCGTCGTTTTCTCCCGTCATTTTTTCGGATTTCTTCTAATTTGAGTCAAGCGGCTGCTCGGTCGGCTGTCATGCTCAGCTCAAAAAATCCCTTAAAATTTTGGAGCGGGAAGGATGGCGAAGCTTTCTGAGTGCCTTTGCCTCGATCTGACGGATACGTTCACGCGTCACGTCAAATTCCGCGCCGACCTCCTCAAGCGTATGCATCCGACCGTCGGCAAGGCCGTAACGCAGACGCAGTACCTTTTCCTCGCGCGGCGTCAGCGTTTTCAGAACATCCGCAAGCTGCTCGCGAAGCATGGCATAGGAGGCGGCATCGGACGGCTCGAAAGCATCCTCGTCCTGAATGAAGTCGCCGAGATGGCTGTCGTCCTCCTCACCCACCGGAGTTTCCAGCGAGATCGGCTCCTGTGACACCCGCATGATCTCCTCGACCTTCTCCGTGCTGAGGTGCAGCTTCTTCGCGATCTCGTCGGGCATCGGGTCGCGCCCAAGCTCCTGCACCAGATCGTGCGTCGCCCGTGTCACGCGGTTCATCGTCTCGACCATGTGAACGGGAATGCGGATCGTCCGCGCATGGTCGGCAATGGCACGGGAGATCGCCTGCCGGATCCACCATGTCGCATAGGTCGAAAACTTATACCCCTTGGTGTAGTCAAACTTTCCGACGGCCTTGATAAGCCCCAGATTTCCCTCCTGAATGAGATCGAGCAGCGGAAGTCCTCTGCCGACATAGCGCTTCGCGATGGAAACGACCAGCCGCAGATTCGCCTCGACCATCTTGTTATGCGCTTCCTCGTCGCCGGCGGCCATGCGCTGGGCAAGGTTGATCTCCTCCTGCGAGGTAAGCAGCGGAATTTTTCCGATCTCCTTGAGATACATCCGCACGGGGTCGTTGATGCTCATTGCCTCGGACATTTCGTCCGTGTTGACAAGCTTTTCTTCCTCGACAAGCTCCAGATCCTCGGCGCTCGGCGCCATGTCGTCGGGCTTTGTCAGCATTTCCACCACGTCGGAAACGTCGATATCGATGCCCGCCGCCTCGAGCGCATCGTAGATCATATCCGTCTGCTGCTCGTCGGCATCGATGGAATCCAGCGCGTCGATCAGATCCTTGGAGGCAATTTTCTTATCCTTTTTCGACCGCTCCAAAAGCTGCTGCAGCTTTTCGTGCAGCTGCACCTCGTTTTGTTTTTCGTCCATATTATGTACCTCCATAGCTTTTTTTCTTCAGCATTCTCTGCTGGATCGCGCGGATATCGTCGGCGTCGGAGACATTCGCGCTGTCATGCTCCTCGCGGATAATGCGCACGCAGTCGTCCAGTGCCTCGTCGGAAACCGGTGTGTCCGGCTTCTGTAAAATTTCCGTCAGATGGGCCATTTCTGCAGGCGTCAGCGCATCAGCCAGCGCGGATGCCTGAACGGACAGGTCCTGTTTCCACCGCTCCTTGAGCAGCGAATAGCACCGTCCGAACATCGGCACGGAGAAATGTCCCCCGCTCAGGCCGTCGGTCCGATCGAACAGCGCCGGTTCCCGCAGGAGCAGCCGCAGCAGGTTTTCCTCCGCGATCGCACTGCGCATGTTATCGTAGCGCAGCTCACGCGCCTTCGGCTGTCTGGCTCTTTCGATCTCGAGGTTCTGCCGCTGTTCTTCCTTCTTGCGGATCGCGGTACGGCGCTTATACGCCCGATTGATCTCCAGCTTCATCACGTCCGGCGTCAGGCCCGCCATTTCAGCCGCCCTCGCAGCATAGATTTCCCGTTCGACCGGCGTTGTATAACCGGAAATCAATTCCGCCGCCTGCTTGGCAAATTCTACCTTTTGCTCGTCGACCGACAGATCAAATTTCGCCTGCAGGGAGCGCAGGCGGTATTCCGCCTGATTCTCGCAGCCCTGCAAAAGCAGCGTAAAGCGGTCCGCGCCGTACTTATGCAAAAATTCGTCCGGGTCCTTCGCGCCCTGCATCCGCAGGATCTTCACACGCAGGCCCGTTTTTTCCAGCATCGGAATGGCCCGCTTCGTCGCGTTCTGCCCGGCCTCGTCTCCGTCATAGGTCAGCACGATCTCGTCGGTGTATTTGGATAACATATCCGCGTGCTCCTGCGTCAGAGAGGTCCCGAGCGATGCGACTGCACAGTCAAAGCCGTACTGGTGCAGCGCGATGGCGTCCATATAGCCCTCGGTGAGGATAATATAGCCCTGTTTGCTCTTTTTGACGATGTTCATGGCAAAAAGGTTCCGCCGTTTATTAAAAATCAGCGTCTCCGGTGAGTTCAGGTACTTCGGCGTGGAATCGTCCATTACGCGGCCGCCGAAGCCGATCACATTCCCCCGCACATCGATGATCGGAAACATCAGGCGGTTGCGGAAACGGTCGTAAAGCGTCCCTTTATCCTTTTTTTCCAAAACAAGGCCCGCGTCGAGCAGCTCCGATTTCGTAAAGCCCTGCGCTGTCATGGCATCGAGCAGGCCGCTCCACGAGTTCGGCGCAAAGCCCAGCCCAAATCGCGTGACCGTCGAAGCCGAAAGTCCGCGCTTGCGGACGTACGCCTGCGCTTCGGCGGCGGCAGGCGTCTTGAGCTGTGCATGAAAAAACCGTGCGGCGGCTTTGCACAGCGCCCATAGACGTTCTTTTTTCTTATACTGTGAATTTTCGGCGTTGTCCTCCGGCACCTCAAGCCCGGCCCGTTTTGCGAGGAATCGGACCGCATCCGGATAGCTGAGGTTTTCGATCTCCATAATGAAGTTGACAACGCCGCCGCCCTTGTGGCATCCGAAGCAATAGAAGATACCCTTTTCCGGCGCGACGGAGAAGGAGGCGGTCTTCTCTCCGTGGAAGGGACACAGGCCGAACAGGTTGCTCCCGCGCCGTGTCAGCGCGACATATTGTCCGACGACGTCTTCGATCGGATTTCTTTGATTCAGTTCGTCCAGAAATGCAGGCGGAAACGCCATGGGTTCTCCTCCCTCCGCGCGGTATTATTCTTTTGTTCAGCCCCGCACCTGCCAAGCCAGAGGGATGAACAGTTCATCGTATTTATACATGGCATACTTGTCAGTCATGCCTGCAATATAGTCGCAAACCGTGCGCTCCATGCCGTCAAAGCTGAGCTGCGGCTGAAAATCCGCAGGCAGCGCCTCGGGATGCTTGATATAATAGCCGTAAAGCTCCTGCAGAATATGCCGCGCCTTGACCTCCTCGCCCTTTGCGACGGGGTTCTTATAGACGCGCTCAAACATAAAATTCCGCAGGGCCTCCATCGTCTCGTCGATCTCCGGGTCCATTCCCAGCTCGCCGGTGTTCAGCGTGTGCATGATCATATTTGTCACAAGGGAATTGATGCGGTCACGGTGCGTGCTGCCCAAGACCTCCGAGATCTCGCGCGGAATATCGGAATCGGTCAGGATGCCCGCGCGCATCGCGTCGTCGATATCGTGGTTGATATACGCGATCTGGTCGGACTTTCGGACGATCTGTCCCTCGAGCGTTTCCGGCAGGCGGCTGTGCCGACTGTGGCCGAGGATGCCCATGCGCACCTCGTAAGTCAGATTCAGGCCCTGCCCGTCCTTTTCCAGCACGTCCACCACGCGAAGCGACTGCTCATTGTGGCGGAAGGGCTTACCCGTGACCTCGGTGAGCGCCACCTCTCCGGCATGACCGAACGGCGTATGTCCGAGGTCGTGACCGAAAGCAATTGCCTCCGCAAGGTCTTCGTTCAGGCGCAGCGCGCGGGTGATGGTGCGCGCAATCCGCGCGACCTCCAGCGTATGCGTCATGCGCGTGCGGTAGTGGTCGCCCTCCGGCTGCAAAAAGACCTGCGTCTTGTGCATCAGGCGGCGGAAGGACTTGCTGTGCAGAATACGGTCGGAATCCCGCTGGTAGCAGGTACGGACGTCGTTTTCCGTCGGCGCTTCCTCGCGCGGTCTGCCCTTGGATGCATCCGAAAACTGGGCCTTTTCGCAAAGGATCAAATGCTCACGCTGCTCCAACTGCTCGCGGATTGTCATAGGTCGCCCTCCTGCATGATTATTAAGGCAACACCGCATAATTGCACCTTCCGCCTTCGCCGGATATTTTTCGCCGATCCAGCGGTTTGAAAAGTTTGAAATACACAGAGTATTCCTGCGCTTTTCAAACCTTGGCCCGACAAAAAATCTCTCGCCGAATGCTCTCGCTGAATTATGCGGTGCTGCCTTAAAATTATAATGGATATGCGCGGTAGACGTTATCGCCCGTCAACCCCTCGATCGTTCCCGCCGAGGCGTCGAGCACACGGTCAAGGAACGGCTGCACCTGCGCCTCGGGCAGCAGCAGGTCAAAGCTCACATCCGCGCCGAAATCCGTATTTTCGATCACGCCGCCGAAGGCCGCGACCTCCAATTTGATCCGCTCGAACCAACTGTAGGGGCACGGAAGATATACTTTTGTCCATACCTGTTTGACCGAACGTCCGGCGGCGTCCAGCGCGATCTTCGCGCTGTGGGCATAGGCGCGGACGAGGCCGCCCGCCCCGAGCAGAATGCCGCCGAAATAACGGGTCACAACGCAGGTGACATTAAAGATCTCCTCGCGCTGCAAAACCTGCAAAACCGGCATCCCCGCCGTGCCGCCCGGCTCGCCGTCGTCGGAAAAGCGCGTCGCACCGTTGCGGATAATGTAGGCATAGACATTGTGCGTCGCGTCCCAGTAATTCTCGCGCATCCGTTTCAGACAGGCAAGCGCCTCCTCTTCCGTTTCGGTGCGAAAAATGTGCCCGATAAAACGGGAGCGGCGTTCGACAAATTCTGCGTCCGCGTCCTTCGTCGGAACCAGATACGGCTTCATGACGTCTCCCTTTCATAACGGCGATAGCGGCCGTACAGCTCTTCCTTACACGTCAGCTCGATCTCGATGCCCTCCGGAAGATACTCCACGCGGTGCACCTGCGCCTGTTCATGAAATACTTCGATCGCGCCGCCCTCCGTGTAAGGGAGCAGGAGCGTGACATGGTGCAGCGTGCCGAGGAGCGTCTGCTCGATGCGCGTCAGCAGCTCGTCCATACCGATGCCGTTCCGTGCGCACATGGGAATATTCTTTTCCCCGATGGGAAAATTGCTCATATCGTCGAGCATATCGACCTTATTGTAGCAGCGGAGCACAGGCGTTCCGGGCTTGGCAAGCTGATCGATCAGCTTATCGACCACGGCGATATGCGCCTCGCGCTGCGGGTCGGAGGCATCGATCACATGCAGCAGGAGGTCGGCATATTGCAGCTCCTCCAGTGTCGCCTTGAACGCCTCGACGAGGTGGTGCGGGAGCTTTGCGATGAAGCCGACGGTATCCGACAGGAGCACTTCCAGGTGATCCGATACCTTTAGCTTGCGTGTGGTGGTATCCAACGTGTCAAACAGGCGGTCGTTTGCCGGTATGCCCGCATCTGTGAGCTGATTCAGAAGCGTGGACTTTCCCGCGTTGGTATAGCCGACCAAGGCCACGACGGGAACCGCGTTTTTGATGCGGCGTTCGCGCTGGACGGCGCGCGTCTTGCGGACCTCGGCAAGCTCCGCCTTGAGCCGGTCGATGCGCTCGCGGATATGGCGGCGGTCCGTTTCCAGCTTCGTTTCGCCGGGGCCGCGCGTGCCGATGCCGCCGCCGAGACGGGACATGGACCTGCCCATGCCGGAAAGCTTCGGCAGGAGATACTGATACTGCGCCAGCTCGACTTGAAGACGCCCTTCGGCCGTCTTAGCCCGCTGGGCAAAAATATCAAGAATCAGAGCGCTGCGGTCGAGAACGGTCACGCCCGTGATCTCCTCCAGCGCCCGGATCTGCGACGGAGAAAGCTCGTTGTCAAAAATGACCATATTGGCATCCGTATTTTCAAGAAGCTCCTTGATCTCCTGCGCTTTTCCCTCTCCGACGAAGCTGTGCGGATCAGGCGTATGACGGTTTTGCAGCACCTTTGCCGTGCAGACGCCGCCGGCAGTCTCCAGCAGCGCTTCCAGCTCGTCAAGCGTCTCGTAATCGGCCGTTTCCTCGGGCTTGAAGCAGTCCGCATTCAGGCCCACCAGCACGGCCTTATCGGTGATCGTATGGTCATTGTGCATCTGTTCTTCTCCTAAATTCTCGGGGTTTCAAAACAAAAATGAAAAAAGTCCGCACCGATACGATGCGAACTTTACTCATTACTTCAGACCGTACTTCTTGTTGAAACGGTCAACACGTCCACCGGTGTCAACCAGCTTCTGCTTGCCGGTATAGAAAGGGTGGCACTTGGAGCAAATTTCAACCTTGATGTCCTTCTTGGTAGAACCGGTCTCAATAATCTCGCCGCACGCGCATCTGATCGTCGTCTGTTCGTACTTCGGATGGATTCCTTCCTTCATTGCATTCACCTCTTTCTTCTTTTCGTAAAAGGGCATATTTGCCCTCATTTTCTCAATGCCCATCTATAGTAGCATATCTTTTTACAAAATGCAAGTATTATTTTTAAGAAAAATTCGGAAAATCTCGGGCATCGGCGAAAAGCCTCGGCAGAATGACCGGTCCGCGCCGAACCGCTTCATATTCCGGCGAAACGGCCCTCTATTCGCCGCTTACCGCGTAAAACCGCGCCGACCGCTCCGCCCCGCAAGGCCCGATCGAACCCTCGCAAAACAGCCCGTAGAGGTCGGCGGCGCGGCGCTCCAGCTCCGCATATGCGCTCTCAGGCGGCGTTTCTCCGGGATTGAGGATCGTAACGCTCCCGCTCTCACGCGCACGCTTTAAGATCGCTCTTCCCCGCGCATTTGCCGCGAGGGCACGGACATACGGCGCTTGCGCTTCGAGCATTTCCCGGGAAATACCCAGATACGCGCACAAAAGCAGACGCATCAGCCGCGTTCGGGTGTAGCGCTTGGATTTTGCCGCGGCGACGATCTCCTCGATATCCGAACCGCTTCGGCAGGCCGCAAGCACCTTGCGCCACAGCCCCTCCGAGCCGAACGGCAGCGCTTCAAATTCCGCCGCCTGCATCGAGCGCAGACGGGCCAGCCACGCCCGCTCCCCTGCCTGCACGGTATATCGCGGGGCCGCACGGAATATTTCCCACGCGGCCTCGGGCATATAACCGCTCCAATCCGTCCGCGTCCGCAGAAAGGCCGCCGACGGATTCAGCGGGTCAGCGCCGGTGTGATAGCAGCCCTCGCGCCGGAGCGGGAGCGGCTCAATCGCGCTGCTTCGGCGCAGCAGCGCCTTGCAGTATTCCACGGCAAGAATGTCGTTCGGCGCGGTGAGCGGAAGCGCGTTGCCCTCCGCGCCGCTCAGCTTTTCCAGCGCGCGCTGTCTGGCCGTCGGGAAGCTCACGCCGCTGTCCAGCTCCTCGCGCAGACGCGCGGAAAATTCGGGGCGGAGCAAAAGCTCCGCCGTTCGCATGATCGCCGCCCCGTCGCCGCTTTCGCTCCCGAAGCACAGCGCGTCGATACCGCCCAGCCCGGAAAGGATCTCTACGCCTCCGTCCGCAAAGCCCTCGGCGGACCGCAGCGCATACGTCACGGGCAGCTCCAGCACAAGATCCGCACCGCATTCCGCCGCCGCCCGTGCGCGGGTCCATTTGTCCGTCAGCGCAGGCTCCCCGCGCTGAACGTAGTTTCCGCTCATCAGGCATACCGCCGCGCCGTGCCGCGCAAGGAAACGAAGCTGCTTGGCATGGCCGTTGTGAAAGGGATTGTATTCGCAGATCACGCCGATATTTTTCAAAGTTTTTCCCTCATTTCCAAAAAAGCACTTGTCACATGCGGAAATATATTATAGAATAGACTCGTATGTGATAATACTACCACGAAAGGCAAGAAAAAGAAACAAGATTTTAATTAGGAGTTGAGGTCATTATGAACATTCTCGTCATCAACGCAGGCAGCTCTTCCCTGAAGTATCAGCTTATGGACCCCGATACCGGCGCTGTCGCCGCGAAGGGTCTTTGTGAGCGCATCTATATCGACGGAAAGCTCAATCACAAGAATCTTGTCAAGGGCACCGAGGTCAAGCGCGAAATCCCCATGCCGTCGCACAAGGAGGCCATGGAGGCCGTTATGCAGATCCTTCTCGACCCGGAATACGGCGTTATCAAGTCCGTTGACGAGATCGATGCCGTCGGTCACCGCGTCCTGCACGGCGGCGATAAGTTCATCGAGTCGTGCGTCATTGACGAAGCCTGCAAGCAGGCCATCCGCGACTGCATCCCCCTCGGCCCGCTTCATAACCCCGCCAACCTCATGGGCATCGAGGCCTGCGAAAAGGCAATGCCCGGCAAGCCTCAGGTCGCCGTGTTCGACACCGCGTTCCACATGACGATGCCCCCGAAGGCTTACCGTTACGCCATCCCCACCGAGTATTATGAGAACGACCATCTCCGCCGCTACGGCTTCCACGGCACCTCCCACCGCTACGTTTCCAAGCGTGCCATCGAACTGATGGGCAAGCCCGCAAGCGAGCTGAAGATCGTCGTCTGCCATCTCGGCAACGGCTCCTCTCTGTCCGCCGTCGCCGACGGTAAGTGTCAGGACACCTCGATGGGTCTGTCCCCGCTGGCAGGCGTCCCCATGGGCACCCGCGCTGGCGATATCGATACCTGTGTCGCACAGTTCATCATGAACAAGTACAACATGAGCGCGGACGACTGCCTGACGATGCTCAACAAGAAGTCCGGCGTTCTGGCGCTGTCAAACGGCGTTTCCTCCGACTTCCGCGATCTGGAAGCGGGCGCGAACAAGGGCGACGAGGCCTGCCGTCTTGCGCTGGACAAGTTCTGCTATGAGGTCCGCAAGTATATCGGCGCGTATGCCGCCGCTCTGGGCGGACTGGACTGCCTCGTTTTCACGGCCGGTGTCGGCGAGAACGGCACGACCAACCGCGCGGCCATCTGCGAGGGGCTGGAATTTCTCGGTGTCAAGCTCGACCCCGAGCGCAACAAGGTCCGCGGCAAGGAGGCTCTGATCTCCGCCGACGATTCCCGCGTTAAGGTCTGGGTCATCCCCACCAACGAGGAACTGATGATCGCGCAGGACACCGCCGCGCTCTGCAAGTAATCCACATGTACCTGCCCCGCCGCTCGGCGGGGCAATTTTTAAGGAGGACTCAATATGACTGTATCCGAACGCTTATTACGCTATGTGACCTTCGACACACAGTCCGACGAAAGCAGCGAAAGCTGTCCGTCTACTGCGAAGCAAAAGCAGCTCGGCGCGGCGCTTGTGGAGGAAATGAAGTCCATGGGCATAGTCGACGCCTATATGGATGCCGACGGCTATGTTTACGGCACGGTCAAGGGTGCGCCGAATGCGCCCGTGATCGGCCTGATCGCGCACATGGATACCTCCCCGGACTGCTCCGGCAGCGATATCAAGCCGCGCATTGTCGAATACACCGGCGAAGACATCGTGCTGAACGCGGAAAAGGGCATCGTGCTTTCCGCGCACGATTTCCCCCTGCTGAAGCGCAGCGTCGGCAAGCACCTGATCGTCACCGACGGCACGACTCTGCTCGGCGCGGACGACAAGGCCGGGATCGCGGAAATTCTGACCGCCGTGGACGAGCTGATGCACGGCGAAGCGCCTCATGCGACCGTCCGCATCGCGTTCACCCCCGACGAGGAGATCGGACGCGGCGCAGACCGCTTCGACCTTGCGCACTTCGGTGCGGACTTTGCCTACACCGTCGACGGCGGCACGCTGGGCGAGCTGGAATACGAGAATTTTAACGCCGCCTCTGCCGTTGTGACCGTTTACGGGCGCAATGTCCATCCCGGCTATGCCAAAAACACGATGAAAAATTCGCAGCTCATCGCCATGGAATTTCATGCAATGCTTCCCGCGAACGAGCGCCCCGAGCACACGGAAAAATACGAGGGCTTCTGCCATTTGTGCGCGATCGACGGCGAAGTGGAGAAAACGACGCTGGAATACATTATCCGTGACCATGACCGCGAAAAATTCGAGGCAAAAAAGGCGCAGTTCTCGCATATCGCCGATTACCTCAACGCGAAATACGGCGCATCGACCGTTGAGGTCCGCGTAAAGGACAGCTACTACAATATGAAGGAAAAGATCGAGCCGGTCATGCATATCGTTGAGGCCATGAAGCAGGCGATGACCGACGCGGGCGTAACGCCGAGCATCGTTCCCGTCCGCGGCGGAACGGACGGCGCACGCCTGTCCTTTGAGGGACTCCCCTGCCCGAACCTGTTCACAGGCGGCGAAAACTTCCACGGCCGCTTTGAATACATTCCCATCGAGGATATGGAAGCTGCCGTCAGAACACTGAAGCATTTGCTTCTCAACGCGGCATCGACAGTCTGAGAAACCGCGCCTCAGCTCTTGTCTCGACTGTCAAAAAACTATCCCGCATGTCATTGCGAGGCTTGCTCCGCAAGCCGTGGCAATCTCGTGCAGGCAGCGGCGAAAAAGCAAAGAGCATTTGAGAAATACGGAATTTTTGTAACAGTTTGTGCGGTCCCGGGCGGCAATGCCGCCCGGGACTGTTTTTCATATTTTCGATCAATTCTCATCGGGAGCGTCTTGAATATACAGCTCCTCGGCCTTCTCCAAGGCAAGTCGGAGCTGCAGAGCATAGCCCGCGGCCTCCGGGATCTCCTGCAGCGGATCGATCACGGCATCCACCGCCGCGCACAGCACTGCGTACATTTTCTGATAATCAGCCATTTATTTTCTCCTTTTCTTTCCGACCTGACCAGTATCACGGTCAATCTCTAAGTCCATTATAGCATAAAATATGTAATATCATTGCAACCAATATTGGTCAGATGCTTGGAGAGAGAAAGAGGATGGAGCAAAAGGTCAGGCGCGACCGAAACATGGGCGACAATCTGAGACGCCTGCGCCTTGCGCAAGGCTTGTCGCAGGAAAAGCTGTGCGCCGCATTACAGCTTCGCGGATGCGACATCGGCCGCACGACCTACGCCAAGTACGAAGCCGGTGAATTGAACGTTCGCGTCAGTGTCCTGATCGAATTGAAAAAGCTCTACACCTGTCCCTATGACGCATTCTTTGAAGGACTTGAATAAGCAGCCCGATGCCGCTTTTGCCGCGCACCGGGCTGCTTATTTCTTTGTTGGCGAACCGTCCAAAATGGCAAGCTCGACCTTTTGACGGCATGAATAGGCGCTGTCGTTTCTGCACCCGAAATTCGCGGCGCTTACAAGCGTCTCCGCTTACCGGGCGAAGCGATGCGGCAATCCGCATCTTTCGTCCCTTTGCTTTTTCGTAGCTGCCTGCACGAGATTGCCACGGCCCCGTAAGGGGCCGTGACAATCTCGCAGAATGATCCAGAATCCTCGGTAAACTCCGGCGAATCCGAAACATTTTACATGAGATTCCCACGTCGCTTCGCTCCTCGGAATGACATGACCGAGGGTTCTTTGACACGCTCAGTCACGCGTTCCGCGTGACAGCTCTCCCTGCACAGGGGAGCCAAAGCGCGGCGGCAACCATGGAGTGTACCCGACGGCTGCGACATCACAATGTCAAATTCTACCTTATGATGATATAAAGAAGGAAGCGCCTGAGCGCTTCCTTTTCATTATGAAACAAATCCGTAAAAAGTCAGGTCTTACAGCTTCGCGGTGCTGACCTTGACGCCGGGGCCCATGGTGGAAGCCACGACGCAGGAGCGGATATACTGACCCTTTGCAGCGGCGGGCTTTGCCTTGATAACTGCGCCCACGAGCGCGTTGAAGTTCTCAGTCAGCTTGTCCGCACCGAAGGAAACCTTACCGATCGGGCAGTGGATAATGTTGGTCTTATCCAGACGGTACTCGATCTTACCGGCTTTGATCTCATGGACGGCGGCGGTCACGTTGGGAGTGACGGTACCGGCCTTGGGAGAAGGCATCAAGCCCTTCGGGCCGAGGACCTTACCGAGACGACCGACAATACCCATCATATCCGGGGTAGCGACGACGACGTCAAAGTCAAACCAGTTTTCCTTCGTGATCTTCTCGACCATATCCATGCCGCCGACATAGTCAGCGCCGGCTGCTACGGCCTCGTCGACCTTCGCGTCCTTCGCGAAAACGAGGACCTTGCGGGTCTTGCCGGTGCCGTTCGGGAGAACGATGGCGCCGCGGACCTGCTGATCGGCATGACGGGAGTCAACGCCGAGCTTGATGTGGATCTCGACGGTTTCGTCGAACTTTGCGGGCGCGGTCTTAACGACAAGAGCCAGCGCATCCGCTGCTTCATACTGCACGGAGCGATCGATCTGCTTCGCGCTGTCCTTATATTTCTTACCTCTAAACAATGTTATATCCTCCTTAAAGTGGTGATGCGGAAATGAAAATCCTCCCACATATTGAGGTCATTGCGACCTCGGCAGCGTATTAGTCAACGACAGTGATGCCCATGGAGCGGCAGGTACCTGCCACCTGGCTCATAGCGGCTTCGATGGAAGCAGCGGTGAGGTCGGGCATTTTGCGCTCGGCGATCTCGCGGACCTGAGCCTTGGTAATGGTGCCGACCTTGGTCTTGTTGGGGACGCCGGAACCCTTGTCCTGACCGATGGCCTTCAGAATGAGGGTCGGGGTCGGGGGGGTCTTGGTGATGAAAGAGAAGGAACGATCGGAATAGACCGTGATAACGACCGGGATCTTGAAGCCGGCCTGATCCTTGGTGCGATCGTTAAACTCTCTGATGAACTGTGCAATGTTGACGCCGTGCTGGCCGAGAGCCGGGCCTACAGGGGGCGAAGCGGTTGCCTTTGCAGCCGGAATTTGAAGCTTGATATAACCAGTAACTTTCTGTGCCATAACTAGCACCTCCAATAATAAATGTGGTAATACGCTGACGCGTATGATTGGCGGGATCGAAGACCCCTCCCACTTGCGACCGGGCTTATTCGGTCACTGCTTCGACCTGGTCAAGCTCCAGCTCGACCGGGGTCTCGCGTCCGAACATGGAAACGACCACGCGGACCTTATTCTTCTCAATATCCAGCATTTCCACGGTGCCGTTGAAGCCGCTCAGCGGGCCGTCAACGATACTGACCGTATCACCGACGTCGTAGCCGACAACGATCTCGCGCTTTTCGACGCCGAGCTGGTAGACCTCGTCCTCCGTCAGAGGAGTCGGCTTCGTGCTTCCGGAGGTAACGAAACCCGTCACGCCGCGGACATTTTTAATAATGTACCATGCGTCGTCGGTCATCACCATCTTCACCAGCACATAGCCGGGAAACACCTTACGGTCATAGGTTTTAGGTCCCTTGTCCGTAACCTCGGTGACCGTCTCCATCGGGATAGAGACCTGCTGGATGATGTCCTGAAGGCGGCGCGTTTCGACCGTCTTCTGGATGGTCGCCATCACGGTGTTTTCATAGCCGGAATAGGTATGCACGACATACCATTTTGCTGTTTCTGCCATACCGGATCAGCTAAAGAGTCCGCGCAGGAGAGACATACCGCCGCCTGCCAGCCAGTCGAAGAGACACACGATCACGCCGACGACCAGAACGGAAGCAAGAACGATCAGCGTGTTGTTCAGCAACTGCTTGCCGGACGGCCACACGACCTTTTTCAGTTCGCTCTTCATATCGCGGAACCACTTGGAAATTTTGCGACCGGTGCGGACGAAGAAATTGGGCTTCTTTTTAGCTTCTGCCATTGTTTTTCATCCTTTCGCTTACTTCGTTTCGGTATGCACGGTATGCTTTCTGCAGAACCGGCAATACTTCTTCATTTCCAGACGGTCCGGATCGTTCTTCTTGTTCTTCATGGTGTTGTAGTTTCTCTGCTTGCACTCATTGCAACGAAGTGTGATCTTTACACGCATTGTTCGGCACCTCCTTAAACTTTGCCTCCCTGTATTCCTGCGGCTATCAAAAATTTAGCGGATGCCGAAACTACCGGGCATCGTCCGCAGGTGAAAATGGGCGCAAAAACCAGCCCCATTTTTCGCAGGTAAGGGTATTCTATCACAGAAATTCCCACAGGTCAACCGTTTTTTAAACTTTTTCGCAGCTTTTCGGCGGAAGCTCTTTTTAATTGGCCGTCTTTGTGGTACAATGGTCGCCGAGAGGTGATTTTCATGGATCGATTTAAGCTTCACGCGCCCTACAGCGCCACAGGCGACCAGCCGGAAGCCATTGCCGCGCTGACGGACGGCCTGCAAAATGGGCTGAAGGAGCAGGTGCTTCTGGGCGTGACCGGCTCGGGCAAGACCTTTACGATGGCCTCGGTCATTGCCAATCTCAACCGCCCGACGCTCGTTTTGGCGCACAACAAAACGCTTGCGGCCCAGCTTTGCAGCGAATTTCGGGAGTTTTTCCCGGAAAACGCCGTTGAATATTTCATTTCCTACTATGACTACTACCAGCCGGAGGCATATATCGCGCACACGGACACTTATATTGAAAAGGATTCCGCCGTCAACGACGAGATCGAACGCCTGCGGCACAGCGCCACCTCCTCCCTCTTTGAGCGGCGCGACGTGATCGTCGTTGCGTCGGTGTCGTGCATCTACGGTCTGGGCGATCCGATCGACTATAAAAACATGGTGATCTCTCTGCGCACCGGCATGGAGAAGAGCCGCGAAGAGCTGATGAAAAAGCTCGTCGAAATTCGCTACGAGCGCAACGACATCGATTTTTCGCGCAACACCTTCCGCGTCCGCGGCGATACGGTGGAGATCTACCCGGTCTACTGGTCGGGCCGGGCGATCCGCGTCGAGTTTTTCGGAGACGAGATCGACCGCATTTCCGAGATCAACGCCGTCACGGGAATGCCCGAGCGCGTCGTCAACCATGTCGCCATCTATCCCGCGTCGCACTATGTCGCCTCCCGCGAGAAGCTCAATCGCGCTATTTTCGAGATCGAAGCGGAAATGGAGGAGCGTGAGCGCTGGTTCAAGGAACATGACAAGCTCCTCGAGGCGCAGCGCATCCGCCAGCGTACCATGTACGACATCGAAATGCTGCAGGAGATCGGATTTTGCAGCGGCATCGAAAACTATTCCCGCGTGATCTCCGGCCGTGCGCCCGGGACGCCGCCCATGACGCTGCTGGACTATTTCCCGAAGGATTTCATCCTGTTTGTCGACGAAAGCCACGTCACGCTGCCGCAGGTACGGGCAATGTATGCCGGAGACCGCAGCCGCAAGGAGAGCCTTGTTGAATACGGCTTCCGCCTGCCCAGTGCATTCGACAACCGGCCCCTCACCTTCCCGGAATTTCAGAGCAAGATTCATCAGGCGGTCTATGTTTCCGCGACGCCTGCGGAATTTGAGCGCGGACGCGCCGAGCGCTTTGCCGAGCAGGTCATTCGTCCGACGGGACTTCTCGACCCGGAGATCACAGTGCGCCCCATCGAGGGACAGATCGACGATCTGATCGGAGAATGCAACCGCGTGATCGACCGCAAGGAGCGGGTACTGGTCACGACCCTGACGAAGAAAATGGCCGAGGACCTGACCGCTTATCTGCAAAAGGCCGGTATCCGCGTGCGCTATATGCATTCCGATGTCGCCGCGCTGGAGCGCATGGAGATCCTGCGCGATCTGCGAATGGCAAAATTCGACGTGCTGGTCGGCATCAACCTGCTTCGCGAGGGGCTGGACCTTCCGGAGGTGTCGCTGGTCGCGATTTTGGACGCGGATAAAGAAGGCTTCCTGCGCAGCGAAACAAGTCTGATCCAGACGATCGGCCGCGCCGCCCGAAATGCCGAAGGGCGCGTGATTATGTACGCCGACAAGATCACACCCGCCATGCGCGCCGCGATCGACGAGACCGAGCGCCGCCGCGGGATTCAGGACGCCTATAACAAGGCGCACGGCATCGTGCCGAAAACCATCGTCAAGGATGTGCGTGAGCTGATCGAGATCACGCAGGCCGAGGGCGAAGCGGCGCGCGCGGACGGCGTAAAGATGACGAAGGTCGAGCGCGAACGCGAGATCGCCCGTCTGGAAAAGGAGATGCGCGCCGCCGCAAAGATGATGGAATACGAATATGCCGCCGTCCTGCGCGACCGCATCATCGAGCTGCGCGGCCAAAAATGACAGTCCCGTCTCCGAAACGGTCGGCATAAAGGCAAAACGGCACATGTCGGAGCGTGTTCCCGGCATGGCGCTGCATCCGGCAGCATAAAAAGCACAAAACCCGCAGCAGTCCGTCCGAGCTTAACGCTCCCGGCTGCTGCGGGTTTTCAATTTTCCGATCGGATATTCCTATTACTCCCGCAAGCCTGCCAGCGCCAAAAACTTTTTGTCGGACTGGATGGCCTGCGTCACAAATTTGCCGTCGCGGAACAGCGCATAGGTCGTGACCGGCGCGGGGACGTTCTGTGCTTCCTCTTTGCTCGTAATATGAATGGCTTTCAGCGAAATCCAGTGCTCCGCCGCCACCTCCTGCACCCGCGGCACCCAATAATAAGTAAACGGGCATTGATCGGTATAATAAAGGACGAAACCTTCTCCCTCTGTCTGCGGATGCTTCGCACATTCTTTGAACCTCGGCGGCGCGGCATCCGGCGCAAGCGGCAGATACATCAGGTTAATTCCGCAATCCGAGGCATCGGCAGCCGCAAAGCCCTTGTGCGCCAGATACTTCGGGTCAGAGAGAAATTCCCGTTTCCGCCCCTCGGAGGAAAGGATGCAAACGCCCTTTTTCCCCTGCTCCTCCGCATCGCGGATGCATTCGTTCAGCAGGTCGCTCGAATAGCCGTGGCCCTTCATCGCTCCCGCGATCCACAGGCAGTTGATATAGATATACCCGTCGGCCTCAATCGGCACCCACGCGTTTTCCGCCGGAATATATTCAATAAAGCACTTGCCGCGTTCCTCGCTCCGATAGAAAACAAGCCCCTCCTCAAGGCGCTGCTTCATCCATTCTTTTTTCGCAATGCTCTGCTTGCCGGACATCGCACAGCAAATGTGTTCCTTATCGATATTGTCCTTTGTAATTCTTATATAATTCATTTTTGTCACTTCCGTTATGTATTTCCGGATAGGGCGGCCGCACCGTTCGATCGGTCCCGTCACTTTGCCCCCGCTTTCTGACCTATGTCTGCTCTTTTTTGATAAAATGCACCTTCTGCGCTTTCATTGAGATCTTCTTAACCTCATAGCCGTACGCATCCAGTTCTTTTTTGTATTTCAGAAACGAATGGTCAAGCGGAACACCTGCGATTTTTTCTATCTCCTCAAAGGTCAATTCCCGCTGCGCTCCGCCGCTTTCCCGTATGGGCCTCCACAGCATACTATATTTGCTCATATTTTCCTCCGTTTCGGTATCAGCAAGGAAGCTCCCCTAAGTCTCCGACAGCACATCCGTATCCATTATAGTGCATTGTTCTCGCGCAGGCGCCGCCCGCTCCGACAATATAGAACGCGGTACAACTGTTTTCCGAAACAGGAATGTACAAGCTGTCGCCATGATATACGTCGGCCTCCAACGTCAGGTGGCCCTCTCGTCTTTTCCGTTCGCCGCCGCAAAAGTCCAATCAGTATAACGTCATTTCTTCTGCATGTCAAGCAATTCCGTGCTTTTGTTCGGTCTTTCTTTCCTATAAGCCACGAGTATATCCGCTTAAAATGAAATCCGCGCCGATGCGGTTGCTATGAAAACATTTCATGTTTTCATCGGATTCCGGTATAAAATACCGTTTTTCGGGTGAAAACGGAATAAATACTTGACAGGGCGCGGGGATTTCTTTATAATATTGCGCGTAGATTAAGAAAGCCGCAAAACATCCGGCCTTATGCCGCGGCGGCTTGCATTCTGAGTTGAATTTAAGGAGGATCACAAAATGGCCAAGGAATATAAACTTACACGTGAACGTTTAAAGGAACTGGAAAAGGAACTGAATTACCTCAAAACCACCCGTGAAAAGGAGGTTGCCGAGCTGATTAAAGAGGCGCGTTCCTTTGGCGATCTCTCCGAAAACAGCGAATATGACGAAGCAAAAAACGAGCAGGCTAAGCTCTATGGCCGTATTGCCGAGATCGAGAATATTCTGACCTATGCCGTCGTGATCGACGAGTCCGCCGAGCCGGAGGATGCCGGTGTCGTCGGTCTCGGATGCACGATAAAGGTACGCGATATTGAGTTTGACGAAACGTCGGTTTATACGATTGTCGGTTCGCAGGAGGCCAACCCCATGGAGGCTCGCATCTCCGACGATTCCCCGTTCGGCAAGGCGATGCTGGGCAAGCGGATCGGCGACGTCGTGGAATTTGAGGCGCCGGCCGGTATCGTGAAGTTTGAAATTCTCGCCGTCGAGCGATAAAAAATCAGGAGGCTAATGTGGCAAAGTTTGTACCGCAGGAGGAACTGTCTCTTGTAGATCAGGTTCGGATCCGCAGAGAAAAGCTGGCGCAGCTTCGGGAGAGCGGCAATGATCCCTTCCGGCTGACGCGTTTTGACGTTACGACCGACAGCGCAGCGATCAAGGAGCTCTTTGACGAAATGGAGGGCAAGTCCGTTGCCGTCGCCGGGCGGCTGATGTCGAAGCGCGGCATGGGCAAGGTCATTTTTGCCGACCTTCAGGACGATGCCGGGCGCATCCAGCTTTATATTAAATTTGACGAGATGGAAGAGGCCGATTTTGAGGCCTGCCGCAAGCTCGATATCGGTGACATTGTCGGCGTGAACGGCGACGTGTTCCGTACACAGCGCGGCGAGATCTCCGTCCGCGCACACCGTGTGACATTGCTTGCAAAGGCACTGCTGCCGCTGCCCGATAAATTCCACGGCTTGACCAATACCGAAACGCGCTACCGTCAGCGCTACGTCGATCTGATCGCAAACCCGGAGGTCAAGGAAACCTTCGTCAAGCGCAGTATGATCCTTCGTGAGCTGCGCAGCTACCTCGACGGCAAGGGCTTCCTTGAGGTCGATACACCCATTCTGACGCCGTTCGAGATCGGCGCTTCCGCCCGTCCGTTCTTTACACATCACAATACGCTGAATATGGACATGGTCCTGCGCATCGAAACGGAGCTGTATCTCAAGCGTCTGATCGTCGGCGGCATGGATCGTGTCTATGAGGTCGGCAGAATTTTCCGCAATGAGGGCATGGACCCCAAACACAACCCCGAATTTACGACCATCGAGCTGTATCAGGCCTACACCGACTTCCACGGTATGATGGATCTGGTCGAGGATATGATGAAGACCGTCGCGCAGAAGGTCTGCGGCACGCTGCAGATCACCTATCAGGGCAAGGAGATCGACCTAGGCCACTGGGAGCGCATGACGATGATCGAAGCGGTCAAGAAGTATTCCGGTGTCGATTTCGCGGCCATTGCCTCGGACGAGGAAGCCATTGCCGCTGCAAAGGAGCATCATGTTGAGCTGCCCGAGATCCCTACAAAGGGTGCGATCCTTGCGGAGTTCTTCGATGCGTTCGTAGAAGCGAACCTTATTCAGCCGACGTTTATCTACGATTATCCCGTCGAAAACAGTCCGCTTGCCAAGCGCAAGCCCGATGACCCCGCATTTACCGAGCGCTTTGAATACTTCATCAACGCCACGGAATACGGCAACGCGTTCAGTGAGCTGAACGACCCGATCGACCAGAAGCAGCGCTTTGAGCGTCAGGTTGCCGAGCGCAAGCAGCTCGACCCGACATGCAACGCGCAGGTCGACTATGATTATGTGACTGCGCTGGAATACGGTCTGCCCCCCACAGGCGGCCTCGGTTTCGGAGTCGACCGCCTCGTTATGCTCCTGACCGATTCCGCCTCCATCCGCGACGTTCTGCTGTTCCCCACAATGAAGCCGTTGGACTCTGACAAGAAGGTTTCCAAGGAAGTTTCTGCTCCTGCGGAGGCTACTCAGGCGGCTCCCGAAGTCGAGGAAAAAATTGATTTTTCCAATGTTCAGATCGAGCCTCTGTTCCAAGATCAGGTCGATTTTGACACCTTCTCCAAGAGCGATTTCCGTGCCGTAAAGGTCAAGGAATGCGAAGCTGTGAAGAAGTCCAAAAAGCTCTTAAAGTTCGTTTTGGACGACGGAACCGGCGTAGATAGGGTCATTTTGAGTGGTATTCACGAATATTATGAGCCTGAAGAACTGGTTGGTAAGACCTGCATTGCGATCACCAATCTGCCTCCGAGAGCGATGATGGGCATCGACTCCTGCGGTATGTTGATCTCCGCTGTGCATCACGAAAACGGCGAAGAAAAGTTGCATTTGCTGATGGTCGATCCTCACATTCCGGCAGGCGCAAAGCTGTATTGATTGCCCCAAAATTGTCGGTGCTTACGCCACAACTTACGCCAATTTACTCCGAGCTTACGCCAAAAATGCGTTTGGAATTTTGCG
>CAKTVW010000009.1 GCA_934630495.1 uncultured Oscillospiraceae bacterium | reverse complement strand
GAGTGCATCCCTTGCGGAATGCACTCTTTCATTATGGGGTTGCATTTGATAACAATGTTCCTAACTTAGTGACATTGCCCACGTCGCTTCGCTCCTCGGAATGACATGACCGAGGGTTCTTTGACATGCTCAAGTGGAAGCCGTGGGAATCCACGGCTTCCGCTTTATCGGGTTTTACTGAAATTACTTCGCCTTCGGGCCTGCGGCTGCGATATGCGCGGGCATATTCGGATACTTCTTCTCGAAGTTCTCCTGGAACAGCTTCGCAAGCTTATTGGCCTGTGCGTCGTAGGCTTCCTTATCCGCCCAGAGGCCGCGTGCATCGAGCATCTCGTCGGGGACGTTCGGGCAGGAGGTCGGATAGTCGACGTTGAACACGTCATGATGCTTGAACTCGATGTGGTCGAAGTCACCGTTGAGCGCTGCGGTGACCATTGCGCGGGTGTAAGCCAGCTTCATGCGCTTTGCGCCGGAGGCTGCGGAACCGCCGGCCCAGCCTGTGTTGACGAGGTAGACCTTCGCGCCGCTCTCACGGATGCGCTTGCCCAGCATTTCCGCATAGACGGACGGATCCATCGGCATGAACGGCTCGCCGAACAGCGTGGAGAAGGTGGGCTGAGGCTCGGTAACACCGCGCTCGGTGCCGGCAAGCTTGGAGGTGAAGCCGGTGACGAAGTGGTACATTGCCGCATCCTCGTCCAGACGGGAGATCGGAGGCAGGACGCCGAATGCGTCGGCCGTCAGGAAAATAACGACCTTGGGGATGCCGCCGACGCCGGGGATCGCCGCGTTGGAGATGTAGTTGACGGGATAGCCGACGCGGGTGTTCTCGGTCAGGCTGCCGTCGTCAAAGTCGAACTCGCGGGTCGCGTCGTCCATCACGACGTTCTCGACCAGAGAGCCGAAGCGGATGGCGTGGAAGATCTCAGGCTCGTTCTCTTCCTTCAGGTTGATGCACTTTGCATAGCAGCCGCCCTCGATGTTGAAGATGCCGTGGTCGGACCAGCCGTGCTCGTCGTCGCCGATGAGCTTACGGTTCGGGTCGGCGGAAAGGGTGGTCTTGCCGGTGCCGGACAGGCCGAAGAAGACGGCGGTCTCATGCGTCTCGGGGTCCATGTTGGCCGAGCAGTGCATGGGAAGGACGTTTTCCTTGGTCAGAACGTAGTTCATGGTGGAGAAGACGCTCTTCTTGATCTCGCCTGCGTACTGAGAGCCGCAGATGACGATCAGGTGCGCTTCGTAGTCGATCATGATCGCAGCCTCGGAGTGGACGCCGTCAACGGCGGGGTCGCACTTGAAGCCGGGAGCGCAGAGAATGGTATAGTCGGCATCGCCGTAGGTCTCGAGCTGCTCGGCGGTCGGGCGGATCAGAAGCTGATGGATAAACAGGTTCTGAGAAGCCAGCTCGTTGACGATGCGGAACTTCTTGGTATGTGCGGGATCGGCGCCCGCAAAGCCGTCAAAAACAAAAATCTCGCGGCCCTGAAGATACGCGCAGAGCTTTGCCTTGATCGCGTCGAACTTTTCGCGGGCGATCGGACGGTTGACCTTGCCCCATGCGATGTCGTCATGGACGGCGGGCGTGTCGACGATGAACTTGTCGTTAGGCGAACGGCCGGTGTACTTACCGGTGGTGACGACAAGCGCGCCGGTGTTGCTCAGCTTGCCCTCGCCGCGACGGAGCGCCGCTTCGGTAAGCTGGGCGGGGCCGAGATTGCGGTAAACTGCCTTGGGCGCAAGAATGCCCACTTTTTCGAGGCCATAGGTTTCCATAGTGTTCCTCCTGACAATATTCTGCCGCCCGGCAAAAACGGTTTGCGGAAGCGGCCGTTTGATACATTTCGGTGAAGCCATTGCCCACCGCTTACCATTATAACAGGCCGCTGCGAAAATTGCTATGAATTTTTTATGAATTTTGCAATTTCTTCGACAAAAAATTTCATTTTGGTTCGCGGCGGACGGGGGCGGGGGCCGGATTGCGCATGTTTTTTGCGCAGCGCGGCGGAAAAGCCGTCATTCGGCGGGGACAAGGTATTCTACGGGAGGCGTGCCGGTGTTGCCGTTGTAGGAGAGGATCATACCCGCGCGGCGGCCGTCCGGCGACACGGCCTCAAGATACCAGATCGCCATGCCCTCGGGCCGCTCCAGTGCGCTGTAGATGACGCAGCCGTCGTCGGCGCAGGTCGATTCCGAAGGCTTGTCGCTCACGATCTCCTGATAGGTGGTCTCGTCCCATGTGACGCCGCAAAGGTTTACATAACTTCCAACATATCGGGGAATGATATAGGCGCGCTCGTATTCGCCCTCGCGCCATGTGACGGTCGCATCCGGCGTCTGATCGAACGGTTCGTTCAGGATCACAGCCAGCGCGTCCCCGGGGACGTCATTGTAGTTTACATAATTTTTCCAAGCAGAGTTTTCGACCGGTTCGCTTTCGGTCGCGGGCGGCGTCTGTGCCTCGGTCGGCGCTTGCGTCTCGGATTCGGACGGCGCTTCCGGTTCGGTAACGGCCTGCGTGCTCTCGGTCGGCGGCGCGGTCGTCTCCGCGGGGGTCGGCGGCACGGCCGCGCACCCCGCCAGCAGGGCGCACAGCAGCACTGCGGCTGCAAGCTTTTTCAGATAATTCATGATAAGTTCTCCTTTCATCCTTGAAACGGCTGCCGTTTGCGGCATTGCACGTTTTTTTTGCGGCGGCGATTGCACTTCACCGCTTTCTGTGCTATGATAACATAAATTCTGTGCGTAGTAAACGGTTTTTGGCCGCGCCCGCGCCTCATGGGAGGTGTTTCCGTGAAAAAAACGAAGTATCGTGTCTGGCTGCTCCTGACGGTCCTCTGGACGGGGCTGATCTTTTTGCAGTCCGCGCTGCCTTTCGACACCAGTCGGACCGAAAGCTCCGGCCTGCTGGCTTTTGTGCAGATATTTCTGCCGTGGATGTCGCACAATATGCTCAGAAAGGCTGCACATTTCATTGAATTTTGCGTTCTGGGCGTGTTTATGAGCACGACCTTCCGCTATATGCGGAATTATATTCTGATAAAGCCGCTGTTTTTTACGCTTGCGGCCGCGCTCTGCGACGAGTCGATCCAGCTCTTTTCGCCGGGACGCGCGGCGGCGGTGCAGGACGTCTGGCTGGATTTTTCCGGCGCGGTGTTCGGCGCGCTGATCGTCTGGCTGATCTATAAATTGAGGAGGAAATGACTATGTGCGATTCCTGTAAAAAGAAATTCTATATCACCACGCCGATCTATTATCCCTCGGACAAGCTCCATATCGGCCACACCTACTGCACGGTCGCGACGGACGCGATGGCGCGCTACAAGCGTCTGCGCGGCTACGACGTGATGTTCCTGACCGGTACGGACGAGCACGGCCAGAAGATCGAGGACCGCGCCAATGCCGCCGGGGTCACCCCGCAGCAGTTTGTGGACAACATCGTCGCGGGCGAGAAGGGCGTGCTCGATCTGTGGAAGCTGATGAACATTTCCTACGACCGCTTCATCCGCACGACGGACGACTATCATGTCGCCGCGATCCAGAAGATCTTTAAGAAAATGTACGAAAACGGCGACATCTATAAGGGCACCTATAAGGGAATGTACTGCACGCCGTGCGAGTCGTTCTGGACCGAGAGCCAGCTCAAGGACGGCAAGTGCCCCGACTGCGGCCGCGCATGCAAGCCCGCCGAGGAGGAGGCCTATTTCTTCCGCCTGTCAAAATATGCGCAGCCCGTGCGCGACCTGCTGCTGAACACCGATTTTCTGGAGCCGCGCAGCCGCGTGAACGAAATGGTCAACAACTTCATCGACGCGGGGCTGGAGGACCTGTGCGTTTCCCGCACGAGCTTCACATGGGGCGTGCCGGTCGATTTCGACCCCGGCCACGTTGTGTACGTCTGGGTCGACGCGCTGTTTAATTACACGACGGCGCTCGGCTTCATGAACGACCGCTACGACGACTACGAAAAGTTCTGGCCCGCCGATGTACACTTTGTCGGCAAGGAGATCGTCCGTTTCCATTCCATCATCTGGCCCGCCATGCTCATGAGCATGGGGATGCCGCTGCCGAAGAAGGTGTTCGGCCACGGCTGGCTGCTGCTCGACGGCGGCAAAATGTCCAAGTCCAAGGGCAACGTCGTTGACCCCTATCTGCTGGCCGAGCGCTATACCGCCGATGCGCTGCGCTTCTTCCTGCTGCGGACCTTCCCGTTCGGCTCGGACGGCAACTTTTCCAATGAGCTGCTGATCTCCTGCATCAACACCGACCTTGCCAACGATCTCGGCAACCTCGTCAGCCGCACCGTCGCGATGGTGCAGAAGTATTTCCCCGGCGGCAGACTGCCCGCCGAGCAGGCCGAAGATCCTGCGCTCGACGCGGAGCTGATTGCCATGGCCGCCGCGCTGCACGAAAAGTACGAGGCGCAGATGGAGCATTACGCCTTCCAGAACGCGCTGAGCGAGGTTTTTGCCGTCATTTCCCGCGCCAATAAGTATATCGACGAAACGACGCCGTGGGTGCTGGCGAAGGACGAAGCCAAAAAGCCGCGCCTTGCCCGCGTGATGTACAACCTGCTCGAGACCGTGCGTATCTGCGGCGGGTTGCTGCAGCCGTTCATGCCCGATACCGCCGCCGAGATCATGAAGCGCATCGGCGCGGAGCGGTACGATTGGGACAGCCTGTGCGCGTTCGGCGGACTCAGCCGCGAGGCGCAGGTCGTTTCCGGCGCGCCGCTCTTCCCGCGCATCGACGCGGAGAAGGAGCTTGCCGAGCTGGAAAAGCTGACCGCCAAGCCCAAGGAGCCGGAGGCCGACCCGCTGCCCGAGCCTCTGCCGCCCGTCAGCTTCGACGAATTTTGCAAGGTCGAAATGACGGTCGTGAAGGTCCTGACCTGCGAAAAGGTCAAAAAGTCCGAAAAGCTGCTCAAATTCACGCTCAACGACGGAACGGACAAGCCGCGCCAGATCCTTTCCGGCATTGCGAAGTTCTATCAGCCGGAGGAGCTGCTGGGCAAGACGCTTGTCGCTGTGACCAATCTGCCCCCGCGCAAGATGATGGGGCAGGAGAGCTGCGGAATGCTCCTGTCGGCCGAGCGCGGCGATAAGCTGAATCTCATCATGCTCGACGATAAAATTCCCGCCGGTGCGCGGCTGGTTTGATCCGACCGTGCGCCGCCGCTCCGAGGACTAAGCGCCGCGGGCAGCGGAGCGGATAAGGCCGCCGAGACGGGCCGTTTCCGCGCTCTCTGCGCACCTTTCCATGTGCTTTCAGCGCCTTTTCATCCCTCTGCGGGGTATCCCCCGTGGAGGGATGCGTTTTTCGATGCCGAAGAATGCATAATTCGTCGAATTTCCTGAAAAAAGCATTGACATTCCCGCCGGGTATTGATAAAATCATATCGGTAAATAAAGGGTATTCTATACCCTCTGCACGGTGTCGCAGGCCGCTCCGGACGTTGTTCCCGTACCGTTCGGAACGCCGGAAGGACGCCTCCGATCGGATCGTCAGGTACGGCCCGCCGAAACGGCGCGTCGGCCCTCCGCGTTCGGCAGGCTCCGGGGCATCGTACTATTTTTGTGCCCTTCGGCTTTCCTCGAAGGGAAAAATCAGGAGGATTTTTTCACATGAGCCAAGAACGCTACATCACCGTGGAACAGATGGAGGAGGCAACCGCCGCTCTGCTGGAAAACGGCAAGAAGGTCGGCGCCGACAGCTGGCAGCAGCGCGCCAAGAATCAGACGCCGCACTGCGGCTTCGGCGAGGCTGGCACCTGCTGCCGCATCTGCTCGATGGGCCCGTGCCGCATCACCCCGAAGACCCCGCGCGGCATCTGCGGCTGCGACGTCCACGGGATCGTCGCCCGTAACTACCTGCGCTTCACCGCCGGCGGCTCCGCGACCCACTCCGATCACGGCCGCGAGATCTGCCACACCCTTTATCAGGCAAGAGAGGGCGGCAACTACACCGTCAAGGACCCCGAAAAGCTCAAGCGCATCGCGGGCGAATGGGGCATCGAGACCGAGGGCAAGGACATCTACGACCTTGCACACGAGGTCGCCGAGACCGGCCTGATGGAATACGGCAAGCCCTTCGGCGTTCAGCGCTTCCTGAAGCGCGCTCCCGAGCATACCCAGAAGCTGTGGCACGACGCGGAGATCGAGCCGCGCGCCATTGACCGCGAGGTCTCCCAGTCGATGCACATGACGCACATGGGCTGCTCCTCGCTGCCCGAGGCGCTGATCCGTCAGGCCCTCCGCGCCGGTCTGTCCGACGGCTGGGGCGGCTCCATGATGGGCACCGAGTTCTCCGACGTTCTGTTCGGCACCCCGAAGCCCGTGGACACCACCGCGAACATCGGCGTTATGGAAAAGGACATGGTCAACATCATCGTCCACGGCCATGACCCGTCCCTGTCCGAGATGATCGTGTTCTATGCCAACGATCCGGAAATGATCGCGCTTGCCAAGAGCGTCGGCGCGAAGGGCATCAACGTTGCCGGCGTCTGCTGCACCGCGAACGAAGTCGCCATGCGTCACGGCATCCCGATGGCCGGCAACTTCCTGTCGCAGGAAAATGTCGTCCTGACCGGCGCCTGCGAAGCCATCGTCGTGGACGTGCAGTGCATCTTCCCGGCCCTCGGCCCGCTGTCGAAGTGCTTCCATACCAAGTTTATCACCACCTCTCCCATCGCACGCATCCCCGATTCCGAGTTCATCCGCTTCTCCGCCGAGTCCGCGGGCGAAAACGCGAAGGCGATCGTGAAGATGGCCGTGGAGAACTTCAAGAACCGTGACCAGTCCCTCGTCAATATCCCGCAGCAGAAGACGAAGGCCACGGTCGGTTACTCCGTCGAGGCTATCAAGGGCTGCCTCGATACCGTTACGAACAGCCACGTTGACGTGACCGGCACCACCAAGCCGCTGGTCGACGTCGTCAAGTCCGGCGTTCTGCGCGGCGCTGTGGCGATGGTCGGCTGCAACAACCCCAAGGTCCGCCCCGACACCGCCCACATCGAGCTGATGAAAAAGCTCATTAAGAATGATATCATCCTCATCGTTTCCGGCTGCTCGGCGCAGGCTGCGGCAAAGGCCGGCCTGATGGACAAGGAAGCCAAGGAGCTTTGCGGCGAAGGCCTCAAGCGCGTCTGCGAGCTGGTGGACATTCCGCCCGTGCTGCACATGGGCTCCTGCGTCGATATTTCCCGTATGATGATCCTTGCCTCCGACATCGCCAAGGACTGGGGCTGCAACATTTCTCAGGTCCCCGTCGTCGGCTGCGCGCCGGAATGGATGTCCGAAAAGGCCGTTTCCATCGGCAACTACGTCGTCGCCACCGGCATCGAGACCTTCCTCGGCGTTGACCCCTACACCAAGGGTTCTGAAGAAGTCACCGCGCTGTTACAGGGCGAACACGGCGTCAAGGATTGGGTCGAGGCCCGCTTCGTCGTCGAAACCGACATTGAAAAGCTCGGCGATAAGATGATCGAGTGCATTGAGGCCAAGCGCGCCGCGCTGGGTATCTAAACCATGAAGGTCGCGATCACCGGCAAGGGCGGCGTCGGCAAAACGACGCTGGCCTCCACGCTGGCACGGCTCTACGCCGATGAAGGACGCACCGTCCTCGCGGCGGACGTCGATCCGGACGCGAATCTGGGCTTGGCGCTGGGTCTGACGGAGGAGGAGGTCAACGCGATCGTCCCCGTCTCCAAGATGAAGGAGCTGGCCCGCGAACGCACCGCCGCCAATGCCTCGAATACCTTCTATAAGCTCAATCCGCAGGTCTCCGATCTGCCGGATAAGCTGGCCAAGGAGGTCAACGGTGTCCGTCTGCTCGTGATGGGTACGGTGGATACCGGCGGCAGCGGGTGCGTCTGCCCGGAGCATGTGATGCTCAAGGCGATGCTCTCCAGCCTCGTCCTGCGGCGCGACGACGTGGTCATCATGGACATGGAGGCCGGTCTGGAGCATCTCGGACGCGGCACCGCCAGCATGATGGACCAGTTCATCGTCGTCATCGAGCCGGGCGCACGCTCCATCCAGACCTACACGCGCATCAAGGAGCTTGCCCGCGACATCGGCATCACCAAGGTCCGCGTCGTGGCCAATAAGGTCCGCGACGAGAGCGACAAGGCCTTCCTCCGCAGCCGCATTCCCGAGGAGGATCTGCTGGGCTTTTTGAGCTACAACCCCGAGGTGATCGATGCCGACCGCCGCGGCCTGTCGCCCTATGACTGCTCTCCCACCGCGCTGGAGGAGATCCGCGCCATCAAGGAAAAATTGGACCAATCGGAGGTCCTGCACTGAAAATCAAGCCTTTTCCCGCGCTTCCGTCGAGGCGCGAATGAAGCTGAAAGGATGAAATAACATCATGAGAACACTTTTTGAGCGAGTATTTAGCGGTTCGGATGAAATGTTCGCCAAGGCCGAGGCGGAGGTCAATGCCGTCGTGGCCGAGCTGGGCGAAGCCGCTCCGCTGACCATGCCCTCTACCGCATATTACCTTGCCTGCGTCTACGCCTACATCGGCCGCAAGGTCGAAAAGGTCGGCGACCTCAAGGCCGCGCTTGCCGAGGTCAAGGCAATGATGACCCGCGACAACCGCACCGCCTCCATTTTCTCCTCCGGCGTCGGCACCGCCATCGCCGCCGAGCTGATCGAGGCCTGCAAGTACGCCCGTAATGCCGCTCCCTACGAGGGCACGACCTACCACGGCCACTTCTCCGACGCCGAGGTCCGTGAGCTTGGCGTTCCGCTGGTCACCGGCGATATCCCCGGCTTTGTCGTTATGATCGGCCCGGCTCCCTCTGCGGAGGAAGCGGTCGAGACCGTCAAGGGCTACCAGTCCCGCGGCATTTTCGTCTTCCTGATCGGCGGCATCATCGATCAGCTCAACGAGAAGGGCGTGAACATGAACTTCGGCGTCCGTGTCGTTCCCGTCGGCAATGACATCTGGTCGGTCGGCCACGTCATTTCGCTGGTCGTCCGTGCGGCGATGATCTTCGGTAACATCCAGCCGGGCGATGCCGACGGCTTCCATAAGTACACCTTCGCGCGCATCAATGCGTTCGTCAACGCCTATGCCCCCGTCAATGACATCACCGTCGCCTGCGGCGCGGGCGCGATCAAGCTGGGCTTCCCGGTCATTACCAACGACACCAACGATATGTGGGCCGTTCCGAAGTCCCTCATCATCTATGAAAACACCAAGGATTGGATCGACACCTCCATCGAGGCGCGCGGCATCAAGCTGAAGATCACGAACATCGATATCCCCGTGTCCTTCTCCTCCGCGTTCGAGGGCGAGATCATCCGCAAGGGCGATATGCAGGTCGAGGTCGACGGCTCCCGCAAGGACTGCTTCGAGCTGGTCGTCACCAAGGAAGCCTCCGAGATCGAGGATCACAAGATCATCGTCGACGGCCCCGAGATGGACGAAATTCCCGTCGGCAGCAAGATTTCCCTGTCCTACACCGTCGAGGTCGCGGGCAAGGCCATGCAGGCCGACTTCGAGCCGGTCATGGAGCGTAAGATCCACAGCTTCCTCAACTGCGTCGAGGGCCTCATGCACACCGGTCAGCGCGACATGATCCGCGTCCGCGTCAACAAGGCCGACTTCGAGGCGGGCTTCCGCTTCAAGCACATCGGTGAGGTGCTCTACGCAAAGATCAAAAGCGAATTTGACACCGTCGTCGACAAGTGTCAGGTCCGCATCGTCGTCGGCGACGAGAAGAACAAGGAGCTGCGCGCCGCCGCCAACGCCATCTTCGACAAGCGCGACGAGCGTCTGGCCTCCATGACCGACGAGTCCGTGCCCGTGTTCTATACCTGTATCATGTGTCAGGCGTTCTCGCCGAGCCATGTCTGCATCGTTACCCCGGAGCGGCTGGGCCTGTGCGGCGCCGTGTCGTGGCTGGACGCGAAGGCGACCAACGAGCTTGACCCGCAGGGTCCGTGTCAGGTCGTGCCGAAGGAGCACTGCATCGACGAGCGCCTCGGCCGCTACGAGGACGTCGACGAGGCCGTCATGAAGTATTCCCACGGCGCGCTGGAGCATGTTACGCTCTACTCCCTGTTCCAAGACCCGATGACCTCCTGCGGCTGCTTCGAGTGTATCTGCGGCGTCGAGCCGTGCTCGATGGGCGTCGTCATCACCAGCCGTGAACACGCCGGCATGACCCCGCTGGGCATGACCTTCTCCGAAATGGCCTCCATGACGGGCGGCGGCGTGCAGACCCCGGGCTTTATGGGCCACGGCAAGCACTTCATCGCCTCCAAGAAGTTCATCGCTGCCGAAGGCGGCCTCGGCCGTATCGTCTGGCTGCCGAAGGAGCTGAAGGAGCAGATGCGCGAAAAGCTGGATAAGGCTGCCAAGGAGCTGTACGATGTGGATAACTTCACCGACATGATCGCCGATGAGACCGTCTGCACCGAGGACCCCGAGGAGCTGCTGGCGTTCCTGTCCGAGGTCGGCCACCCCGTCCTCAGCATGGAACCGTTCGATATGTAACAGAATTTCCTGATTTGACAGAAAAGGCGCTCCTGCGGCAAGCAGGAGCGCCTCAGACTGTCAAAAAAGTCCGTAATCGTCAAAATTGGCTAACATTTTAAAAGATTTTCACTATCTAAGTTTTGATTCAAAAAAACGGGATATTCCAAACTTTATAATGTGAAAATTCGCTTGCTCCGCAAGAATTTTGACTTACTGCGCAACTCACGCCCTACCGTACCTATGTACGCCGACGGGCGTGAGTTGCTTGTCTTCCGAACTTTTTAGCAGTCTGCCAGCGTGCCGAAAAGGGTTTTTCGACACGCTGAGGCGCTCCTGCGGCAAGCAGGAGCGCCTCTTTGTCTATTCGCAAAACCGTTTTTCCTGTTCTGCAAGATCGTTTTATCTATTTCGCAAAATCGTTTTGCCTATTTCGCGAAATCGTAGGGCGTCGTCTGATAGACAAAATAGTTCAGCCAGTTGGAGAATAGAAGGTTTGCGTGGCTGCGCCATATGACGAGCGGCGGCTTCGTGTCGTCGTCGTTCGGGAAGTAATTCTTGGGGACGGCGATCGGAAGACCGAGCGCCTTGTCGCGCTCATACTCGCGCCTGAGCGTATCGCCGTCATACTCCGGGTGCCCGGTCAGGAATACCTGCCGCCCGCCGGCCGTGAAGAGGGCGTACAGCCCGGCCTCGTCGGACGCGGCGGCGATCTTCAGCTCCGGAACGGACTCCACATCCTCGCGGCGGACGGTCGTATGGCGCGAATGGGGGGCCATAAAGGTATCGTCGAAGCCGCGAAGCAGGATCGGATTTTTGTATTCCACCCGATGCGCAAACACGCCGAAGAGCTTTTCCGGGAGCGCGTATTTCGGAATGCCGTAGTGATAATACAGTCCCGCCTGCGCACCCCAGCAGATATGCAGCGTGCTGTGGACATGGGTCTTGCTCCATTCCATAATGCCGCAAAGCTCCTGCCAGTATTCGACTTCTTCAAACGGCATCTGTTCCACGGGCGCGCCGGTAATGACCATGCCGTCGAAGCGGCGGTCACGGACCTCGTCGAAGGTCTTATAAAAGGTGAACAGGTGTTCTTTGGAAACATGGGTGGCGACATGGGAACGGGTGTGCAGAAATTCCAGATGCACCTGAAGCGGGGTGTTGCCCAGAAGACGGGAAAGCTGCGTTTCGGTGTCGATCTTGGTGGGCATGAGGTTGAGGATCAGAATTTCAAGCGGGCGGATATCCTGCGAGACCGCGCGGGTCTCGGGCATGACGAAGATATTTTCGCTTTGCAGCGTGGCGGCGGCGGGGAGGTCGTTCGGGATCTTGATCGGCATCGTTCGGCCACTCCCTTCGCCTTAGTGCAGGGAGTCGAGCGCCTGCGCCAGATCGGCGATCAGATCGTCGGCGTTTTCCAGTCCGCAGCTCAGGCGGACAAGATCGGCCGATACCCCGGCGGCCTCCAGCTCGGCGTCGTTCATCTGACGGTGGGTCGTCCCGGCGGGGTGCAGGCAGCAGGTGCGGGCATCGGCGACATGCGTTTCCAGCGCGCAGAGCTTAAGCCTGCTCATAAAGGCGGCTGCTGCTTCGCGCCCGCCCCGGACGCCGAAGGAAACGACGCCGCACGAGCCGTTCGGCAGGTACTTTTTCGCGCGTTCGTAGTATTTGTCGCCGGGAAGACCGCAGTACTTGACCCATGCGACCTTTTCATGCTTCTGCAAAAACTCTGCGACCTTCTGCGCCGTCTCACAGTGCTGCTTCATGCGCATCGGCAGGCTCTCCAGCCCGAGATTGGTGATAAAGGCGTTCTGCGGGGACTGCACCGTGCCGAGGTCGCGCATGAGCTGCGCGGTCGCCTTGGTGATATAAGCGCCCGCCTGCCCGAAGCGTTCGGTATAGGTCACGCCGTGATAGCTCTCGTCCGGGGTGCAGAGCCCGGGGAATTTTTCCGGATGCGCCGCCCAGTTGAAGTTACCGCTGTCGACGATGCAGCCGCCGAGCGCCGCCGCATGGCCGTCCATGTATTTTGTCGTAGAGTGGACGACGATGTCCGCGCCCCATTCAAAGGGACGGCAGTTGACGGGCGTGGCAAAGGTGTTGTCGACGACCAGCGGGACGCCGTGCGCATGGGCGGCGTCGGCAAAGCGCTCGATGTCCAGCACGACCAGCGCGGGATTGGCGATCGTTTCGCCGTAGACCAGCTTGGTATTGGGACGGAAGGCGGCGTTCAGCTCCTCGTCGGAGCAATCGGGGTCGACGAAGGTGCATTCAACGCCCATGCGCTTCATGGTGACGGCGAAGAGATTGTAGCTGCCGCCGTAGACGGCGGAGGAGGAGACGATATGGTCGCCGCAGCCGACGAGATTGAACACGGCGAGGAATACGGCCGCCTGACCCGAGCCGGTCAGCATGGCGGCGGTGCCGCCCTCGAGTGCGGCGATCTTGGCGGCGACGGCGTCGCAGGTGGGATTGCTCAGACGGGAATAGAAATAACCGCTTTCTTCGAGATCGAACAGCTTTGCCATCTGCTCGGCCGTCTCGTAGCGGAAGGTTGTGCTCTGAATGATCGGGAGCTGGCGCGGCTCGCCGTTTTTCGGAGAATAACCGGCCTGAATGCACAAAGTTTCGGGATGCAAATTCTCTTTCATAAACTGGACTCCAATCGTAAAAAATAAAAAGGGGCATGCCGAAGCTGCCCCTTGCAAAATGTCGAAAATTTCCGCGACATTCAAACAGGGGCGTAAATCGGCATAACAATGGCGCAGCGGCAGAAAAGTACCGTTTGCGTCACGCCGATCACACCCCTTCGTTGTTGAGTAAACCCCTGAGATAAAGCAAATCTTTTTCGCCGATCCTCGCGGATCTCATCAGGGACTCCTAAGTTAAGCATATTATATCCGTCCGGCCGGGGAAAGTCAACACAATGCGGTAAATTCCCAAAATTTCATCATTTGCGCCGAAATGTCCATTGAAAACGGTGCGCGGATGCCTTATCCTTGGACCGTCGGCGAAACGGACGGCCGGAAGAAAAATATTCCTGCCGAGTGAAGTTTATCTTGCGTTTTCGGAGACGGTCAGATATAATAATTATAGTATAAGTGGGAGATTTGGTTTTTCAAAAAGGGAGCGGAATTTCGTGCCGAAAAAAGTCTTTCGCGCAGTGTATGCGCTGAACTATGTATTTCAGGCGGCCTTTTCCATGCTGGTCCCCGCCGGCGCGATGATCCTCGGCGGCTGGCTGCTGACGGAGCGCTGCGGCGTGGGAAGCTGGGCGATGGTCTTAGCGATCGTGCTGGGCGTCTTGCTCGGCCTTTACAGCATGTTCTATTATATCGTCAAAACGATGAAGCACGTCGACCCGACCGAAGGGGAGGAGAGTGACAAGCATGGACGAAAATAAAACAAACGAGCCGCAGTCTGCAGAGGCTCCGGCCCCCGCGCCGATATCGCCCAAAGGACCCTCGGCCGGGAAAACGCTGAAGAGCTTCCTGCCCGTTTTTCTTGCGGAGATCGCGCTCAGCGGCGTGATGCTGCTGGTCTATGCGCTGATCGGGCGCTGGTCGCAGAAGGTCCTGCTCGGCGCGCTGCTGGGAACGGCTGCCGAGCTGCTGAATTTTACGGTGATGACGCTCTCGCTGCTCCGCGCGGAGCGTGCGGAAAGCTCCGCAAAGGGACAGCTTGCCGCGCGCGGCAATTATATTCTGCGGATGGTCGTGCTGCTGGCCGTTTTGGTCGCGGCGCTGGCGTCCGGATACGTTGATCCGCTGGCTACGCTGCTGCCGCTGTGCTTTATGCGCATCGCGCTCTTTGCGGCGAACCTGAAGCGGCCTGAAAAGGAGGTTAAGTCCTGATGGATGGGATCGGTAACGGCCCGAGAATACTGGTCGAATTTTCGTTTTTCGGTCTGTTCGATGTGCGCATCACGCAGACCGTGCTCTCCTCGCTGATCGTGATGGTGGTGCTGCTCCTGCTGGGCCGTTGGCTCGGAAAGGGCCTGCAAAAGCGCCCGACGCGGCGGCAGGTGTTGGTGGAAAAGGGCTACATGATGATCGACGATCTCGTCGGCAGCACGATGGGCGAGCACAACCGCAAGTTTACCCCCTATATCGGCGCGCTGTTTCTCTCGTCGGTGTTCGGTACGCTCATCAGCCTGTTCGGCGGCATCTTCCGCAGCACGACGGCCGACCTGAGCACCACGCTGACCTGGGCGCTGATGACGACGGGGCTTGTGTGGTACAATACGATCAAGCATAACGGCTTCCTCGGCTGGCTCAAGGGCTTTACGGAGCCGGTGGTCGTTATGACGCCGATGAATATTATCAGCGAGATCGCGCAGCCGATCTCCATGTCCTTCCGTCACTTCGGCAACATCGCCGGAGGCGGCGTGCTGACCGCGCTGATCTACGGCGCGCTGTCGGCGCTCAGCTCGTTGGTGCTGGGCTGGATCCCCAACCGGATCATCAGCACCATCCCCATTTTCCAGGTGGGCATTCCGGCCTTCCTGTCGATCTATTTCGACCTCTTCTCCGGCTGCATTCAGGCGCTGGTGTTCTGTATGCTCACCATGGTCTATGTCGGGTCCGCCTGCCCGCCGCCCGAAGAGCAAAAATCGTAAGCAACAGGCGGACGAGCACTCCGTCGTGTGATGACGAGGCCCGCAGGGCAGGCCGCGGCGATGATGGAAAACGCCGCGCCGCTTCGCGCCTCGGAATGAAAAAATGTGGTGCTCGATCCGCTGAAAACCATCTCATATTTATAAAAACTAGGAGGAAACACAAATGGAAGCATTGGCAAAAGGTTTAATCGCAATCGGCGCGGGGCTCTGCATGGGTATCGGCGCGATCGGCCCCGCTGTCGGTGAAGGTCACGCGGTCGGCTGCGCTCTGGAGGGCATGGCCCGTCAGCCCGAGGTTTCCGATACGCTGCGTACCAACATGATCCTCGGCTGCGCCATCACGGAATCCACCGGTATCTACTCCCTCGTTATTTCTCTGCTGCTGCTCTTCGTGTTCAAGATCTGAGGCATCCCCGGACCGTCGGCGCCGGGAGGCCGCCCGCGCGGCATTCCGACGTACTGCGATCCCGCAAGAGCACTTTTGTAGAAAGGAGAAATGAGGCTTGAAGTTTTTAACCGGATTTGAAAGCTTCGTCGGCGTCAATTTCTGGACCTGTCTGTTTACGTTTGCGAACCTTGTGATCCTGTATTTGTTCCTGAAAAAGCTTCTGTTCAAGCCGGTCAAGGACATGATCGACAGCCGTCAGAAGGAGATCGACGACCTCTATGCCGACGCGAATCAGTCGAAGTCGGACGCGCAGCAGCTCAAGACGGAGTATGAGGCCCGCCTTGCCGCCGCCAACGCCGAGAGCGAGGAGATCCTGAAGGTTGCCAACCGGAAAGCGCAGCTTCGTCAGGAGCAGATCCTGAAGGAAGCCCGCGATCAGGCGGCGCAGACGCTTCGCCGCGCCGACGAGCAAATCGAAATGGAGAAAAAACGCGCCATGAACGAGATCAAAGACGACGTATCCGTTATGGCGGTGGACATTGCTTCGGCGGTGCTTGCCCGCAATATCAAGCGCGAGGAGCAGTCTGAGCTGATCGATTCCTTTATCGAGAGGCTGGGAGAAAAGCATGATTGATACTGCAAATTACGGCAAGGCGCTGTATGAGCTGTCGACCGAGAACGGCACGCAGGAGCAGGTGCGCGAGGAGCTGGAAACGGTTCGGCAGGCGCTTGCGCGCGAGCCGTCCTATGTCACGCTGCTCGATACGCCCGCCGTCGCCTCCGACGTTAAGATCGGACTTCTGCGGCAGGCATTTGCGGGCGCGGACGCGATGCTCCTGAATTTCCTGAGCATTCTGTGCCAGAAGCGGGAGCTGTACAGCTTTCAGGCCTGCGCGGACGCATTTGACCGCTGCTACGACGAGGCGCACGGCATCCTCCGCGCGACCGCGATCACCGCACAGCCGATGTCCGAGGCGCAGTGCGGCGCTCTGCGCGAAAAGCTGAGCGGCCTGACAGGGAAGAACGTGCTGCTGGAAAACCGCGTCGATCCGCAGCTTCTCGGCGGCATTATGCTGCGTTACGGCGGCGTACAGCTCGAGGACAGCATCCGCGGCAGATTGGAGCAGCTTCGGCGCTCCCTGCGCGAGACCGTCGTATAGGAAAGGACCGCTTCGCCCGTCTGCGCGGCCGTTTTGCCGCCGCATCGGCGCACGATGGGGCTTCCATACCGTAAAAAACAGACGCTGTGCGTCTCCGCTTCGGCGCGGCATTCTCCCGCGCATGGATGCGGACGGCTCCGCGTCTTTGAAAGAAACCGATAAAAGGTTGGTGAAACCGTGAATCTGAAAATTGACGATATCAGTAAGATAATCAAAGACCAGATCCGCAGCTACGGCTCGCAGACACGGCAGGATGAGATCGGCTATGTCATTCAGGTCGGCGACGGCATTGCCAAGGTGCACGGACTTGAAAAATGCAAGGCAAACGAGCTGCTGCGATTTGAAAACGAATCCTTCGGCATGGCGCTGAATCTGGAGGAGAACCTCGTCAGCGTCGTCATGCTGGGCACGGACGTCGGCATCAGCGAGGGCAGCCTCGTCCGCCGCACCGGTCAGGTCGTTTCCGTCCCCGTGGGCGAGGCGCTGGTCGGCCGCGTGGTCGACGCGCTCGGCCAGCCGATCGACGGGAAAGGTCCGATCGCCGCGAAGGAGACTCGGCCCATCGAGCGCGAGGCAGCGGGCATCATTCAGAGAAAGTCTGTCTCCGTCCCGCTGGAAACGGGCATCAAGGCGATTGATTCCATGATCCCGATCGGCCGCGGTCAGCGTGAGCTGATCATCGGCGACCGTCAGACGGGCAAGACCGTCATTGCGCTGGACACCATTATCAATCAAAAGGGCAAGGGCGTGACGTGCGTCTATGTCGCGATCGGCCAGAAGCGCTCCACGGTCGTGCAGATCGTCGACACGCTGGAAAAGAACGGCGCGATGGATTACACCATCGTCGTGGCCGCGACGGCCTCCGAGCTTGCGCCGCTGCAATATATCGCGCCCTATTCCGGCTGCACGATGGCCGAATACTTTATGGATCAGGGCAAGGACGCGCTGATCGTTTACGACGATCTTTCCAAGCATGCGGTGGCCTACCGCGCGCTGTCGCTGCTGATCCGCAGGCCGCCCGGACGCGAGGCCTATCCCGGCGACGTCTTCTATCTGCATTCGCGTCTGCTCGAGCGTGCGGCGCGGATCGCCCCGGAATACGGCGGCGGCTCCCTGACCGCGCTCCCGATCATCGAGACGCAGGCGGGCGACGTCTCCGCCTATATCCCGACCAATGTCATTTCCATTACCGACGGCCAGATCTATCTGGAATCGGAGCTGTTCCATTCCGGCGTCCGCCCGGCCATCAACCCGGGCATCTCGGTGTCGCGTGTCGGCGGCAGCGCACAGATCAAGGCGATGAAAAAGGTCGCCGGTTCCCTGAAGCTGATGTATTCTCAGTACCGCGAGCTGCAGTCCTTCGCGCAGTTCGGCTCCGATCTGGACGCCGATACCAAGGCACGTCTGGCACAGGGCGAACGTATCGTGGAGATCCTGAAGCAGGACCGCAATCAGCCGATCGATACCGAGCTTCAGGTCTGCATTATCTACGCGGTCGTCAACGATCTGCTGGCCTCCGTCCCGGTCGGGCGCATTTCGGCGTTCGAGGCGGAGCTGTTCGAGTACCTTCGGGTACAGCGCCCGGCGATCCTTGAGAGCATTCGCGACACCCATGAGCTGACGAAGGCCAACGAGACGGAGCTGATCCATGCGATCGAGGCCTGCAAGGCCCGGTTTAACTAAGGAGTTCATGCCATGGGCGGAGCGTCTATGAAATTGATCAAGACGCGCATCAAGAGCATCGAGAGCACCCGCCAGATCACCAAGGCGATGGAGCTGGTTGCGACCTCGAAGCTTCGGCGCGCCAAGGAACGCGTGGAAAAGGCGCGTCCCTACCATGAGGTGCTTGCGCAGGCGATTGCGGGCCTGCAGGCGGGAATTTCCGAGAGGCCCTCGGTCTTTACGCAGGAGCGCGAGGTCCGTCGAACCTGCTATGTCGTGATCGCGGGCGACCGCGGCTTGGCCGGCGGCTATAACGCCAATCTGTTTCGCATGGCTGCGGAGCTGCTCAAGCCCGAGGACTGTGTGCTTCCCGTCGGCAAAAAGACGCTGGAGCATTTTGCCCGCCGCGACTATGAGCTGGTCAGCACCTATTTCGGCGTAACGGCCGACATCGGCGTGGGCGACTGCGCACAGATCGCCGATCTGCTCTGCACGGGCTTTGCCGAGAAAAAGTTCGACCGCGCGGTCGTTCTCTACACCCGTTTTCAGTCCATGCTGACGCAGGTGCCCGCGCAGGAGCCGCTTCTGCCAATCTCCGTGGAGGATGCGGAGCACACTGCCGGGAGCAACGCGCTGCTTGAGGGCGACCCGGAGAAGCTGGTGGCGAAGATCGTGCCGCTGTATCTGACGGGTATCCTCTATTCCACGGTGTGCGAGGCATCCGCCTCCGAGCAGGGCGCGCGGCGTACCGCGATGAACGCGGCAAATAAAAATGCCGGCGAGATCATCAATGATCTTGTGCTGCATTACAACCGCGCGCGTCAGGCAGTCATCACGCAGGAAATTACGGAAATTGTTTCCGGCGCGGAAGCGCTTTAACAGAGAAGGAGACGTCTTTATGCAAGAAAAAAATAAGGGCGTTGTCACGCAGGTCATCGGCCCCGTTTTGGACATTCGCTTTCAAAACGGCCATTTGCCGGATCTGCTCAACGCCATTGAGATCGAGCGCGAGGACGGAAAATTGGTTTGCGAGGTCGCGCAGCAGCTGGGCGACGACGTCGTTCGCTGCATTGCCATGAGCTCGACCGACGGCATGACCCGCGGCGCGGAGGCGGTGGACACCGGTGCGCCGATCAAGGTCCCCGTCGGCAAGGAAACGCTGGGCCGCGTGTTTAATCTGCTCGGCCGCGCGATCGACGACAAGCCGCAGCCCGTCACCTGCGAAAAATGGAGCATTCACCGCGACCCGCCTGCCTTTGACGAGCAGGAGAGCACGACCGAGATGCTGGAAACGGGCATTAAGGTCGTCGACCTGATCGCCCCCTATGCCAAGGGCGGCAAGATCGGCCTGTTCGGCGGCGCGGGCGTCGGAAAGACCGTCCTCATTATGGAGCTTATCAACAACATCGCCAAGCAGCACGGCGGCATCTCCGTCTTTGCGGGCGTCGGCGAGCGTACCCGCGAGGGCAACGACCTCTACAATGAGATGAAGGAATCCGGTGTTATCAACAAGACGGCGCTGGTCTACGGCCAGATGAACGAACCGCCCGGAGCGAGAATGCGCGTGGCGCTGTCCGGCCTGACGATGGCGGAGTATTTCCGCGACCGCGAGGGACAGGACGTTCTGCTGTTTATCGACAATATTTTCCGCTTTACGCAGGCAGGCTCCGAGGTTTCCGCGCTGCTGGGACGTATGCCCTCCGCCGTCGGCTATCAGCCCACGCTTGCGACCGAGATGGGCGCGCTTCAGGAGCGCATCACCTCGACGAAAAAAGGCTCTATCACCTCCGTGCAGGCGGTCTACGTTCCTGCCGACGACCTGACCGACCCCGCCCCGGCTACGACCTTTGCCCATCTGGACGCAACGACGGTGCTCGACCGCGGCATCGCGTCGCTGGGCATCTACCCGGCCGTTGACCCGCTGGAGTCTACCTCCCGCATCCTGACGCCCGACGTCGTTGGCGTGGAGCATTATGAGGTCGCGCGTGAAACGCAGAGAATTTTGCAGCGTTATAAGGAACTTCAGGATATCATTGCCATCATGGGCATGGACGAGCTGTCCGAGGAGGACAAGCTGACGGTCAGCCGCGCAAGAAAGATCCAGCGCTTCCTCTCCCAGCCGTTCTCGGTGGCGGAGCAGTTTACCGGCTATCAGGGCAAGTATGTCCCCGTTAAGGAGACGGTCCGCGGCTTTAAGGAGATCCTCGAGGGAAAACACGACGATCTTCCGGAGTCGGCGTTCTTGTTTGTCGGCAGCATCGACGAGGCGGTCGAGAAGGCGAAGGGTGCGGCGAAATGAGTACCTTCCGCTTGCAGATCGTTACGCCGGACGGCAGCGCCTTTGACGGCGAGGCGGAGGCTCTGCGTCTGCGGACGACCGAGGGCTATATCAGCATCCGTGCCGGTCACGCAGACCTGCTGGCAGTTCTGGATATCGGCGTCGTTACCGTTACGCAGGACGGCACTGCCCGCAATGCGGCGTGCGGCGGCGGCTTCCTCAGCGTCGAGGGAGGCGCGGTGCGGCTGGTCGCCACGACCTTTGAATATGCCGACGCGATCGACGTAGAGCGCGCAAGACTGGCGGAGGAACGGGCGCGTGAACGCATTGCAAACGCAAAGGCCGAGCGCGACATCGAGCTTGCCAAGGTCAAGCTTGCGCGTGCGCTCAACCGCGAATCCGTCGCGGAAAAATAATGGTTATAATAAACGCAGGGGTCAGGCGATAAGCCCAATGTCACTAAGTTAGGAACATTGGGCGATAAGCCTGACCCCTGCGTTTGTAGATTCGCATTACAGAATGTCGACCTGACAGGAGCGCATGACGTCCAGCGCGTGAAGATGCTTTTCCGGTGTTACGCCCGCGCAGCAGTCGGCCTTCACCGAGATCGGCAGCTCCGGACAGCAGGCCTTGATGAGCAGGGCGTTGGAGATCACACAGATATCCGTGCAAACGCCCATCAGCTCGACCGATTCGACCTGCTTCGCTTCGACCAGAGCGCACAGCGTCTCCGCCAGCTTGAGAGAGCCGAACGTCGGCTTCTCCACGGGAGTTGCCGTCGGAAGCTCCAAGCCCTCGGCAAGCGCGTGTCCCCATGTGCCCTTTACGCAGTGGACGACGGGCAGCTTTCGGCCCTCGGCGGTCGAGAGATAGTCCGCGCCGTGGGTATCGAGCGTATAGAAGACCATGTCCGTCGGCTCGACCGATCTCAGACGCTCATTGATCCGAGAAAGCGTGGCGGCGGCCTCCGGCGTCCCGAGTGCTCCGGTCACGAAATCGTTTTGCATATCGACTACGATCCATGCTTTTTTCATTGCGTTCACCTCTTATTGATTCCGCTCCGTGCGGAATACTTCTTTTGCTCACATTATAGCACATTGCCGTCGGGATGCAACCGAAAAATCATTTGCCGCGGGGGCGCTTCGCAGAGAAGCAGCCACCCGCGGCATTTTTTTGAATAGGGAAGAATTATTTGAGATGTTCGGAGAGGTCGGTGAAGATACGTCCGAGCGCATAAGCGCCCGCGTCGGGGTAGCCGATGCTGCGTTCGCCGACGGTCCCTGCGCGGCCCATGCGGGCGGCGATCTTTTCCGTGGCGGCAGCGCCTGCGACTGCGGCGGCGGCACCTTCGGCAAAGGCAGAACGAAGCTCCTTGGCATCCTTCCAAGCGTCTGCGCACGGGACGAGCGCGTCGATCAGCGTCTTATCGCCCACGACTGCGCCGCGCCCGAACGAGCGCTCGCCGGTCTGCTGGATCCCGCTGACGGCGGCCTGAAGCAGCGCGGCAAATTCTTCGACGGTCAGTATCTGCTTACCGCGTGCGGTCTTTCCGGCGGCAAGGAACGCAGAGCCCCAGATCGGGCCGGACGCGCCGCCGCAGTGCTCCATGATGACGAATGCGCAGGCGGACAGGAACGAGCCGATGTCTTCGGATTCGTCGCGGAGAATTTCCGGCCACTCCGCCTTGAGCCGTTTGAAGCCCTTGGCGACGCTCATGCCGAAATCGCCGTCGCCCGCGTGCGCATCAAGCTCACAGAAGGGGACTTCGTTTTCGATGATGAACGTACCCATGCGGTCGACGAGATAGATCAGGTTCTCCTTTGTCAGACGGTTATCCTGCAGGACGGCATATTCCGGCGGCGCGTACATTCCGAAGCTGACGTTCTCCGCCGTTTCCTTCTGCGGCGCGGTGCAGACCGACGGCTCAACGGGGCCGTCAACGCGGAAGGCGGGCGCCTGACAGGGGGCGTCGAGCAGCGTCTTGAGGCGAGGCGTCATGTGCAGAAGCGAAACGGAGGCGCCCGCCATGTCGATACTGGTCATGAAATTGCCGACGAAAATGCGGTAGAGCTTGATCCCACGCGCCGTCAGCTCGCGGCAGACGCAGGTGTTGAGCAGATACAGCTCCTGCAGCGGCGTTGCGCCGAAGCCGTTGATCAGCACGGAGACTTCGCCGCCGCCGTGCAGCGGCAGCTCACGAACGAGTGCCTCCGTCATCTGCGCGGCCAGTGCGTCGGCGGTGACGAGCTTTTGGCGTCCGACGCCCGGCTCACCGTGGATGCCGACGCCGTATTCCATCTCGTCCTCCTCCAGAGAGAAGGTCGGCGTTCCCTTAGAGGGGACGGTGCAGCTCGTCAGAGCAAAGCCGACGCTGCGGACGTGGTCGATCGCTTCCTGCGCGGCGGCCTTGACCTCGGCAAGCGACCCGCCCGCTTCGGCGGCTGCGCCCGCGATTTTATGAACGAAGACCGTGCCGGCCACGCCGCGCCGCCCGACCGTGTAGAGACTGTCCTGCACGGCCACGTCGTCATTGACGATGACATAGTCTACATTGACCTCGCCCTCGGCCAGCGCGGCAGCGTTCTTGAAATTCATGACGTCGCCGCTGTAATTCTTGACGATCATCAGGGTGCCCTTGTCCGAGGCGGTCGCCTTTAAGGCGTGATAGACTTGAATTTGGGAGGGTGAAGCGAATACGTCGCCGCAGACGGCGGCGTCGAGCATTCCGCGCCCGATGAAACCGGCGTGCGCAGGCTCATGGCCGCTGCCGCCGCCGCTGATGAGGCTTACCTTATTGCGGTTCAGCTCTTTCTTGCAGAGAATCTTGTATTTTTCGATCTGTCGAAGCTCCGGATGCGCCAGCGCGATGCCCTGACACATTTCGCGCACGACGCTTTCCGGACGGTTGATGATCTTTTTCATGTTTTATTTCTCCTCGTTTACACTGAAATCGGGATCAAATGCGCTTTTTCAGCCGCAATTCGTCTGAAAACGGTCGTAGGCTGCTTCCCATTCGGCCGACTGCTCCGGCGTGTAATACCTGAGCGGCTGGGAGGCCGCCAGCATACCGCGAAAATCGGGAAGACCGCTTACCTCGCCGTCGTACAGCAGCTGGGCGTAGGCGTTGCCGAACGCCGTAGCCTCCGGCATTCCTGCCACGACCGTTTTGCCCGTGGCGTTTGCAATGCATTGGTTCAGAAGCTCCGCGCGGGAACCGCCGCCGATCACATAGAGCTTGTCGTAGCTCCGTGCGGTCAGGCGTTCGAGCCGATCGACCGCGCGGCGGTAATTCAGCGCGATCGCTTCGTAGATCGCGCGGGTAAATTCCCCCATCGTCTGCGGAACGTGCATACCGTTTGCGGCGCACAGCGCGCCGATCGCGGCGGGCATATCGCATTTGGCCTGCAGCGACGGGTCCTGCGGGTCAAACAGACTCACAAAAGGCGCCGCATCCTGCGCCAGCCTATCCAGCGCGGCATAGTCGCAGATCTGCCTGCGTTCGCGCCAGTTGCGGACGCATTCCTGCAGGAGCCAAAGCCCCGTCAGGCTGCTGCAATAGCGGATGCTGCCGTCCGCGCCGCCCTCGTTGGCAAAGTTCAGCGCATAGCCCTCGTCGCAGATCAGCGGCTCGGAAAGCTCCGTGCCGAGGACCGACCAGGTGCCGCTGCTGACATAGAGCGGCGCGGCGTCCTCGGTCGGCAGCGCGGCGACGGCGGAGGCCGTGTCGTGCGAGGCGGCTGTCACAAGGGGCAGCTTTTTCCCGCCGCAAAGCTCGGGATGCAGGGCAAACGCCTGCTTTCCCGGACGAATGACCGGCGCGAAAAGCTCCGCCGGCAGCCCGAGACGGTCGAGAAGCGCACGGCTCCACGTTCCGGCGCGGATATCGAGCATCTGCGACGTGGTGGAGATCGTATACTCCGCAAAACGCTCACCGGTCAGGAAATACCGGAGCAGGTCGGGCATCATCAGGAGCTGCTCGGCGCGCGCAAGCGGCTGCGCGGGATCAAGGAGCTGCGCGTAGAGCTGATAGAGCGTGTTGCCCTGTAATTTCTGAATGCCCGTGATCTCGTAAAGCTCCCGCGCGGAAATGTGCTTTTCGACTGCTTCGGGTATGCCGACCGTGCGGCTGTCGCGATAGGACACCGGCTCGTCGAGAAGCGCGCCGTTTTTGTCCAGCAGGCCGTAGTCAAGGCCCCATGTGTCGACCGCCGCGCTGCGCAGAGGGTATCTTTCCGCCGCGGCGGCGATCGTCTGCTTCACATTTTGCAGCAGATAGGCAAAATCCCAGTGGTCCGTTCCGTTTCTGGTGACGATCCCGTTCGGGAAGCGAAATTCCTCAATCGGTACAAGGCTGCTGCCGTTGTAGGAAAAGACGATGCCGCGGCCGTTCGACGCGCCGAGATCGACGGTCAGATAATAGCTGTGCTTCATTTTGCGCAGCAGTAGGACTTCTCGATCGGCTCAATGTCCGTAGCCAGACCCTTGATCTGCTGAAGCCTTGCGACCTCGCGCGTTTCCTCGGGGGTCAGCGTGCGGAGCTTGCCCATCGTAACGGCCATGTAAACGGAGGTCGCCACGCACTCCATCATGTAGAGCTTTTCCACAACGTCCATCGGCGAGACCGTGCTAACGGCAAGCGCTCCGTGATTCTGGAGCAGGAAGCCGTTGGACTTGTGCAGATATTTCTTGATCTCCTCGGCCAGAAGGTCGCAGGAGGGCGTTCTGTAGGGGACGGTAACGATCGGCCCGATCTCCATCATCGGCTCCGGGAAGATCGGCAGCTCCAGCCACGGCGTTTCCGCGATGGCAAACGCGCTGAGGACCTTGCAGTGCGCGTGCGCGGCGGCGACGACGTCCGGGCGCTCCCGCGCGATCATGGTATGGAAGGGCGTTTCGCTGGTCGGGGCGAAGCCCTCGGCGGCGTCGACGGTATGCCCCTGATAGTCGACGATGCAGATGTATTCGGGCTTCATCTGCTCCTTGGGAACGTTCGTAGGCGTGACCAGAATATGCTCCGGACTGACGCGGAAGGAAAGGTTTCCGCCCACGGACGAGGTAAGACCCTTGAGGCCGATTTGGCGGCTCGCTTCGGCAAGCTGCCGGATCTGATTCTCATAAATTACGCGTAACTGTGACATTATTCACACCTTTTCCCTAAAAATAGTTGTAAAAATGGCAGGAGAACGCGGCATTGCATCCTCCTGCCTGGAGAATTTTATGTACGGTCCTTCCGAGCCTTGCAGTATTCGCTGGCGGCGTAGCCCTCGAGCGGGTCGCACTCGATGCCGCGGCGGCGGCGGAACTCGGCCAGCAGGGGACGCACGTCGGTGTTGTAGGCGTCCATGAGGCAGGCGTTCGCGCCGAGGACATCGTTTGCCTCCTGACGGGCGGCCAGTGTGCGGCGGTCGACCAGCAGCGCCTTGACGTAGGCGGTTTGCAGGTTCAGCACGGAGAGCATCATGGCTTCAACGCGCGGCTCGATGCAGAAGCTCGTGTCGATCCCCTGACGGACGGCGCGTGTGACCGCTTCCGTTTCGGGATTGCAGATACCGGCGACCATCTCGTTTTCGATGGCGAAGAGGCGGAAGGGGTTGACCGTTCCGGGGATAAGGTCATCGTCGCCGCAGTTGTTGTCGTTGAGGTGGAAAGCGCCGAGCTTGCCCTCGTCGATCAGGAGCGAGACGATCTGCGCCACGTTGGTGCCGAAGGGATGATGGCCGAGGTCAACGGTGACCTTTGCCTTCTCTCCTAGCTTCGCGGCATAATACAAAGCTGTGCCCCAATCACCGATATCGGTATGGTAGAAGGAAGGCTCAAACAGCTTATACTCGATGTTATAGGAAATGTCCGAATCGCCCAGATGGCGGTAACCCTCGGCAAGCGATTCAAGCATCCGCTTCCGGCGCTGACGGAAATCGTTCTGGCCGGGGATGTTGCTGCCGTCGATCGTCCAGACGTTGATGGACTTCGCGCCGACCTGACGGGCAACATCGGTGCAGTGGTTCAGCTTAGCGACTGTTTTTTCACGGATGCGGGCTTCGGCGTTGGCCAGCGTGCCGAGCGCAAAGTCGTCATCCTCGAAGAGATTGGTGTTCAGTGTGCCGAAGGTCATCTTCTTTCCTTCGACATATTCGCGGGCGGCGGCATAATCACAGGCGTCCCAAGGAATGTGCATACAGATGCTGCGGCCCGCGCCGGTGTATTTCCATACCTGTTCGCAGTCGTCGACGCGCTGGAAAAAGTTCTTGGCATCGCCCTTCTGCGGGAAGGAATAGAAGCGGGTCCCGGCGTTGGAGAAGCCCCAAGACGGGATCTCGATCTCAAGCTTCGCAAGCTCGGAAAGGACCCATTCGACGTCCACGCCGCGTGCTTCCAGTTTGGTCTTTAAATCTTGAAATGTTTCCATCGGTTACCTCCGTCGGCATAAACGCCGGAAATCTTAGGGAAGCTCTGATTAAATCGACAAGAGTTGTCGTCGAGAGATTTTTTGGCGGGTTGAGATTTGAAAAGCGCAGGAATACTCTATGTATTTCAAGTTTTTCAAACCGAAAAGCCGACGAAAAAGATCCGGCGACAGCCGCAGACGATTTATTCAGAGATTCCTTAGAGTGGGTCGGCGACGATCACCTTCACGCCCGCGTCCTGATAGGTCTTCAAGACCTTCGGATCGATCTCGGAATCGGTGATGATCGCGGTCAGCTGGTCCATGGAGGCCGTACAGATCGGTGTGATGACGGAAAACTTGCTGTGATCGGCCAGCAGGTAGGTCTCTTTTGCGATCGAGATCATCTTCTGCTTGACACAGCTTTCGGACTCGTGCGCGTCCATCACGCCGAAATCGGGGTCGACGCCCTCACTGGTGAGAAAGACCTTCCGCACGCGGTAGTTCTGGATCATGTTTTCCGTAACAAAGCCCGTCATGGACATATTCTTTCCGCGAAGCTCTCCGCCCGCGACAAAAACGCGCACATTGCTGCGCTGGGAAAGCTCCTGCGCGATGTTCAGCGAATTGGTCAGCACGGAAACGGAAAGGTCGGGAAAATTCATGGCAAAGCACAGATTCGTCGAGCCGGAATCCAAGCAAACGAAATCTCTGTCATGCAGGAGCTGCACGGCAGCAGCGGCGATCTCCCGCTTTGCCTTCAGGTTTTCATAGTAACGATTCTGGAGGAGCCGTTCGTCTGGCCGTTCGTAGAGAACGGCTCCGCCCAGAACGCGGCATATTTTCTTCTGCTGCTCCATTTCGATCAGATCCTTTCGGATCGTCTCGCTGGTCACGCAGCACGTCTCGCGCAGCTCCTCGGCCGTCGCGGCCTTGTTGTTGCCGAGCATGTAGTTCAGAATTTTCTGCTGCCTTTCCGCTTTATTCATAGTTAACGCTCCCTTTTCTTACATATATGTATTCATTATAGCGCAGAACAAGCGGAAAGGCAATTATTACCTTGGGATTTTAGAAGAATTTCTTGTAAAAACCAAGCAGAAACAGATCAATCGCCGGTCTTGATCAGCGCGACTTCGACGGCCTCGGCTGCATTCAGCGTCATACCGTTCAGGTAGTCGTGTGCCAGCTCGACAGCGCGGCCGCCCATCAGGTCGGGCTGCTGCGCGACGGTAGCGGCCAGCTTGCCGTCCTTAACGGCCTGCACGGCGTCGTCGTCCGCGTCGAAGCCGATGATGATGATGTCCTCACGGCCTGCGGCATAGGCAGCTTCCATAGCGCCCATTGCCATCGTGTCGTTGTGAGCAAAGACGGCCTTGATATCCGGATGAGCCTGCAGCGCGTTTTCCATGATGGTCATGCCCTGCGCCTTGTCCCAGTTGCCGATCTGGCTGTCGACGACAGTGTAGTTGGCGACGCCGTCAACGGCCTTGTGGAAGCCTTCGCCGCGGTCGCGTGCTGCGGAGGTGCCGGCAACGCCCTGAATCTCAAGCAGTTCGCCGCCCGCTTCGCCGAGCAGCTCCTTGATGTACTCGCCGGCCAGCTCGCCGCCGTAGACGTTATCGGAAGCAACGTGGGAAACGACCTCGCCGCCGTTCGCGGTACGGTCAACGGTGATGACGGGGATGCCTGCATCGTTTGCAAGGCTCAGAGCGGCGCCTGCCGCGTCGGAGTCAACGGGGTTGTAGAGGATGACGTCGGGCTTCTTGGTGATGAGGTCTTCCATGTTGTTGACCTCGGTCGCTGCGTCGCCGTCGGCGCTGTAGCTGATAAGCTCATAGCCGTACTCGTCGCACTTTGCCTGTGCGCCGGCAACGAGCTTCTGGATGAACTCGTTCTTGTCGTTGTAGACCAGCAGGCCGATCACAACTTTTTCGGACTCAGAAGGGGTATCGCCTTTGGTAGCAGGGTCGGTTGCGGGGGTCTTCGGGTCCTCGTTCGTGTTCGCCGTACATGCGGCGAACGCGAAGAGCATCGCTGCGGCCAGCAGCAGGGCAAGCAGTTTTTTCATTTCACTTTGTCTCCTTCTTGTTTTTTGTTTTATTTGACTCTAGACTTTTCAGTCTTTGCGTCCGCAAGTACGGCGATGAGGATCACAACGCCCTTGACAACGATCTGGTAGTAGCTGTCCACGCCGATCAGGTTCAGGAAGTTATTGAGCATTCCGATGATCAGCGCGCCGATGATCGTGTAAAGGACCTTACCTTCACCGCCACGCAGGGAGGTGCCGCCGATGACGACTGCGGCGATCGCGTCCATCTCGTAGCTTTCGCCCGCGTTCGGCTGCGCCGAAGAAACACGCGCGGAAATGATGATCGCGGCGATCGCGGCCATGATGCCGCAGGTCACATAGGCCATGATCTTCGTCCAGACCGTGTTGATGCCGGACAAACGTGCGGCATCCTCGTTGCCGCCGACGGCATAGACACGGCGGCCGAAGGCCGTTTTGTTCAGGATGTAGAAGGACACGGCAAATACGAGGATCACAAGGATCAGCGGGAACGGAATTTTGCCGAACAGGCTGCCGCTGCCGATCCATTTATAGACCTTGCCGCTGCTCAGCGCGGTGTTGAGCGTGATAGGGGAGCCTTTCGTATAGATGTAGGTCAGGCCCCGGCAGATCGACATGGTCGCCAGCGTGACGATCATGGGCTGGAGCTTGAACTTCGCGATGAACACGCCGTTGAAAAGACCGACCACCGCGCCGATAGCCAAGGCGATCAGGACCACGAACACGATGTGAACGCCCATGCGGATCAGGTCGACCGAGATCGCGCCGACCAGCGCCAGCGTCGCGCCGACGGAGATGTCGATGCCGCCGGTCAGGATGACGAAGCACATGCCGGCTGCGAGAATCGCGTTGGTCGCGATCTGCTTGAAGATGTTGGCGATGTTGTTACCAGCGAGGAATTTCGGCTCCACGATACCCAGAACCGCCAAGACCACGACCAGCAGGATGAACATTTTGAAGCGCTCGAGGAGTATCAGCGCCTTGCTTTTTTCTTTTTTCATTTCGTACACCTCTGTCAGCAAAGTATCGTTTTCATGATTTTTTCCTGCGTGGCCTCGGCTCTGGACAGCTCACCCTTGACCCGTCCCTCGTGCATCACAAGGATCCGGTCGCTCATGCCGAGGATTTCCGGCATTTCGGAGGAGATGATGACGATGGCCTTTCCTTTTGCCTTGAGGTCGTTAATCAGGTTGTAGATCTCCTTTTTCGCGCCGACGTCGATGCCGCGCGTCGGTTCGTCGAGGATCAGCACGTCCGGCGCCGTCAGAAGCGCCTTGGCCAGAATGACCTTCTGCTGATTGCCGCCGGAAAGATTGCGGACAAGCTGATAGATGCTCGGCGTTTTTACGTTCGTGCGCTCGCGGTATTCCTCCACGAGCTGCTTTTCCTTGCGCGTGTGGATGTATCCTGCGGTGCTCACCTGCTTCAGCGAGGAGAGCGTCATGTTCGCCCGAACGTCCTGCAGCATGACCAGACCGTTTTGCTTGCGGTCCTCGGTCATATAGTAGATGCCGTGCTGAATGGCCTTCTTGATCGAGCCGCCCGGCACCGTGCGGCCCAAAACGGAAACGCTTCCGCCGCTGTGCGCGTAGCAGCCGTAGATCGTCTGCGCCAGCTCCGTCCGCCCCGCGCCGACCAACCCGACGATGCCGAGAATCTCGCCCGCGTAAGCGTCGAAGGAAACGTCGTGGATCAGCGCGTTTTCCAGTCCGCGGACCTCCATAACGCGCTCGCCGCGCGGGATGTCCTTGTGCGGGAACTGATCGTCAAGCGTCCGGCCGACCATCTTCTCGACCAGCCAGTCGTTGTCGATCTCGGAAACCGCCGCGCTGTCGACGTAGGCGCCGTCGCGCATGACCGTTACGCTGTCGCAAATCTCAAAAATTTCCTTCAGGCGGTGGGAAATGTAGATGATCGCTTTTCCCTGCTGCTTGAGCTTGCGCAGCACGGCGAACAGGCTTTCGACCTTCTCGTCCGGCAGGGCGTCCGTCGGCTCGTCCATGACGATGACCTGCGCGTCGTAGAGAAGGACCTTCGCGATCTCCACCATCTGCTGCTGTGCGATCGACAGGTTCGCCACGCGGCTGTTCGGATTGAGGTCGACGTGCAGCATCTCCAGAAGCTCTCGGCTTTTGGCGCGCATTGCCTTTTTGTTTGTCACACCCAACCGGTTTTTCAGCTCACGGCCGAGGAAAATATTTTCGTAGACCGTCATCTGCGGGATCAGCGTGAGCTCCTGATGGATGATCGCGATTCCGTCGTGCAGAGCCTGGCGCGTGTTTGCGTAGCTGACCGGACGTCCGCGATAGAGGACCTCTCCGGCGTCCCGCTGATAAACGCCCGTCAGGACCTTCATCAGCGTGCTCTTGCCCGCGCCGTTTTCACCGATGAGCGCCATGATCTCGCCGCCGGATACCTGCAAATGCACATCGTTCAGCGCAAGAACACCGGGGAACTCCTTGCGAATGCCGCGCATTTCCAGAATTGGCGCTTCCATACCGTCACGCTCCTTTTCTTTGTTGTTCTTTGGATTTTTTGTTTTTATGTGGTTTCTTTTGCTTACGTCCTCATGTTAGCATTGTTTTTTACAATTGTCAATATGTTTTTTTCACTTATTTTTTCGGTTTTGACGAAACGATTGATAATAATAGCCAAAGCAACTCGTAATTCCACGCAGTTTTTTTCACAAAGCTATTGACAATCTTGCGGGAACATTGTATATTGCAAATATGAAAGTTGTTTTTTCCAATTTTAGAAAATGAGGAGGCCGAATTATGCGGATTTCATTTTCCGAGCTAAAGAAGACGCTGCACGAAAGCGGCGAGAGCTATCGCCTGCTTCCGATCGGAGACGGCAGGGTGCTTCTGGTGTGGGAGGGCCGGGGACGGTTTTACGGGCCGTTTGACGGCGAGGACTCCGTCGGCGTGCTTTGGACGCCGTCGGCGCTTGCCTCTGCGGCGGCATACCGCGATTTTTGCGGCGACGGCGGCTGGAATGTCGGCGGCGACCGCTTCTGGATCGCGCCGGAGTTCCCGTTTTTTACAAAGGAACGCGCGCGATTCAATGAAAGCTATACCGTTCAGCCCGGCGTCGATCCCGGAGACTGCCACTTTGCGCCGTCTGCCGACCATGAGCTGCTGCTGGAAAGCGGGCTGGAAGCGGAGCTTTTTGAAACGGACGGAAAGCACAAGCGGTTTTTTGTACAGCGCCTTCTGCGGCCGTGCCGCAATCCGCTGCGGGAGAGCCGCCGCTTCTCCGAGCTGATGGACGGCGTGAGCTTCTGCGGCTTTACGCAGGAAATGCTGCTGGAGGATCATTCTCCGGAGGAGCCGATGGAGCTGGAGATCTGGGACCTGTGTCAGGTGCGCGACGGCGGCGAGTTTTTAGTTCCTTACCTCGGAAAGGAATTGGAATATGTGGACTACTACGCGCCCTCGGCGGGCGTGGTGCTCTCGGCGGCTGACGGCCGCGCGGCGGTAAAGGTAAGCTCCTGCGCCGAGCACAAGGTTGGCTTCAAGGCCTACCAGACCTTCGGACGGGTCGGATATCTTCTGCCGGAGGAAGACGGCGGCTTCAGCTTCTTTGTCCGCAATTACCGCAACGCCCCCTCGGACCGCTATATTAAGGAGCCGTCCGACCGACCGGGCGAAAACGGCTGCTCTCTCTTTATTTATATGAATGATACGCGCGGCGACGGCTTCGCGGAGCTGGAAACGACCGGCGAGACCTTTGGAACGGACGGCCGCGACTGCTCCCGCCTGACGCTGGACTACTGGTTCTTCCGCGGCAAAGCGGCGGCGCTTTCGCCCATCTCCGAGGCTCTGCTGGGGCTTCGCCTACGGGAGGACTGATCGAAAATGTTGAAAGCTCAAATCGCCGTTTTGAAGGAACAGGAGCGCTTGCTGCAATTCCCGTCGCTTTCCAACCGCGACGCGTGGCGTCTCGGATGTATGCTCGTCGAGGCAGCCGAGAAAAAGGGCGTCGGTCCTGCCTTTGCCATCACGGTCAACGGCTATACCGTTTTCCGCTACGGCTTCCCCGGCACGAATCTCCACAACGAGCAGTGGCTGCGCCGTAAGTACAACACCGTGACCGTAACGCACATGTCCTCGCTGCGGGCGGGCTATGAGCTTGCGCAGGCGGGCGAAGACCCCGAGCGGGACTGGCACCTTTCCACGCAGGATTACGCGTTCCTCGGCGGAGGCTTCCCGCTGACGCTGAAGGGAACGGGCGTGATCGGCGCGGTCTGCTGTTCGGGCCTGCCGCATGAGCAGGACCATCGTATTGTAGCGGAAACGATCGCGGCCTATCTGGGCCTGTCGCTTCCGGGATCGGAGGAAAGATCATGAAGTGCTATCGCAGTGAGCTGGTCGGCCTTTTGGGCTGCCCGGTCGACGAAAACCCCACCGTTGTTCCCATTGAGGCGGCGTTCCGCGCCCTGGGGATGAACGGACGTTATATCACGATGCTGGTACAGCCGGAAGATCTGGGCGACGCTTTGCGCGGCCTGAAGGCGACCTCCTTCCTCGGCACGCATATCACGGTGCCTCATAAAGTCGCCGTTCTGCAATACCTCGACGAGCTTTCGCCGGAGGCGGCCTTGATGGGCGCAGTGAATACAGTCGTTTTCCGCGACGGTAAAAGTCTCGGCGAAAATACCGACGGAAAGGGCTTCATGCGTTCGCTGGAGCAGCACGGGATATCCCCGGCCGACCGACATGTTACGATTATCGGCGCGGGCGGTGCCGCAAGAGCGATCTCGGTGGAGCTGGCGTCAAAGGGCGCCGGGAAAATTACGATTCTGAACCGAAGCCGCGAACGCGGCGAGGAGCTGGCGGCACTCCTTCGGGATAAGACGCAGACGGATGCCGTCTGGCAGCCCTTCGTGCCCGAATGCCCCATCCCGTCGGACAGCGAATTGGTCGTTCAGGCGACCAATATCGGACTGTATCCCGATCCGTCCTGTCCGCCGATCGATTTTTCCACGCTTCGGCCGGAAATGATCGTCTGCGACATCATTCCGAATCCGATCCACACGCGTTTCCTTGCCCGGGCCGCCGAGCGGGGCTGCGTCACGCTCAATGGCTTCGATATGCTTGTCAATCAGGGAGCCGTCAGCTTCCGCCTCTGGACGGGCGTCGAACCGCCGCTGGAGGTCATGAAGCAGGCGCTTGCCGCAGAATACGCCGACTGATACGCGGCCCCGCCGCGCCTGTGAAAACAGCCCGTGTTTTCATCCGATCCCGCAAAGAGCGCGGCGGATCAACAAAACGATACTCAAGTTTCTTCCTCTTTTCTTATCCTGATTTTCTCCACGCAAAGGCACCGGCTTACCGAGCGCTTGCTGTTCAAGCCTCGGTAAGTCGGTGTGCTTTTTATTCGGAGATCGAAAGGACCGGGCGCGAAAAAAACGTCGAACGATGCGGACGGACGCTTGCTTTTCGCGCGGCGTCCGATATAATAGAGGCAGAACGGTGCCTGCGGCGCGCGATCGGCGGGCAAAGAACGAAGCTTCGTCATCTCCGCAGGACCGGAGTCTGCGCGGCAGACCCGAAGACGGATAAAGGAGCCTTGAACGGTTCGGCACTTTCGCAAATTTGCTTTTGGAGGGTACGGTATGAATATTTTTCTGGAGCTGGCGTATCTGTTTTTCATCGGTTCGCTGATCGGATGGACGCTTGAGCTGCTCTTCCGCCGCTTTATTTCCTCGTCGAATCCGGAGCGGAAATGGATCAACCCCGGCTTTTGCACCGGTCCGTACCTTCCGCTCTACGGCGTCGGCCTGTGCATTCTGTACCTGATCGCTTCGCTGGAAAAATATCGGTTTTTTGAGAGCGACCTTGCCAACAAGCTCCTGCTGTTCGCGATCATGACGATTCTCATGACTGTGATCGAGTATATTGCGGGCTGGCTCTCGCTGAAGCTTTATAACGTGCGGCTTTGGGACTATTCGACGCAGTGGGGCAATCTGAACGGGATCATCTGTCCGAAATTCTCGCTGGCATGGGGCGTGCTGGGCGCGATCTACTATTTCCTGATCCATCCGCATATCAAGCAGTCGCTTGCGTGGCTGGGCAGAAATCTTGCGTTTTCCTTCTTTATCGGCGTGTTTTTCGGGGTGTTCATTATCGATTTCGCGCATTCCATGCAGCTTGTGGCCAAGCTCAAAAAATTTGCCGTGGAAAACGAGGTCATCCTGCGCTACGAGCATCTGAAGGCGCAGCTCCGCAGTACAAGGGAGAAAAATGCGCAGAAATACCGTTTCTTCCGACCGTTCGATTCCGAACGACCGCTGCCCGAATTTTTGAAGGAACTGCGCGACTCGTTTGAAAAGAAAAAGAAATGATCTGCCGCTGAGCGCTTCGGAAAGCGTTCGGACGAGGGAGGCACACATGAACGACATCGGAACGCTGCTTCGCCGCGAACGGCTGGCGCGGCATTGGAGTCAGGAGGGACTGTGCAGGGGAATCTGCGCGGTTTCCTATCTGTCCAAGATCGAGCAGGGCAAGGTCGAGCCTTCGGAGGAAATTCGCAGACTGCTGTTCGAGCGCCTCGGCCTGCCGACCGAGGAGGACAGTCCGGCACTGCGGGAGGCCGCAGCGCTGCTGGAGCGGATGACGGACCTGCTGTTTCTGGGCGATTCGGAGAGGATGTACGCGCTGGAGGAGAAATTTGAGACCGCGCGTCCGCTGCTGTCCCGCAGCCGCTATGCGGCGCAGGCCGACCTGCTGCACGAGGCCCTGCGGCCGATGGGAACGCCGCTGCCCGCCGCGCTGGAAAGCGGCCTTGACGAGCGCCTGCTGGCCTATCAGCGCATTTTGCAGGGGCGCTACGATGAGGCGGTGCGTCTGTACCCTCATGCGCTTACCTATTGCAGCGCCGGAAACGCCGCCTATCAGCGCGGGGACTATCGGACGGCGATCGAGCTTCTGCGCCACGCGCACACGCTGGCGGCTGAGGACGACGCGGTGCATTTGATGCTGCAAAGCCGCGTCTTTCTGGGCAACTGCTACTGCGATGAGCTTCGCCTGCCGCAGATGGAGCGCGAATATGCCGCCGCTCTGCGCTTGGCGGAGCTGTTAAACGACGCCGAGCTGGCTGATATCATTCGCTACAACACCGCCGCCGGACAGCTCGAAAGCGGACAGTACGACGCGGCTTACGCCTATTTTTCCGCACTGAAGGACCCCGGCCGCATGGCGCTGCACAAGCTGGCCGTCTGCTGCGAAAAGCTCGGCCGCATCGACGAAGCCCGCGCCGCGCTCGACCGTGCGCGGACGGTGAAATGCGATTTTCCCGCCGAGGCGCTGTCGCGGCAGATCTGCGATATCGTCGCGTTCCGTCTCGATCATCCGGACTATTTGCAGCGCGAGGACTACGGCGCACTGCTGCTCGACTGCTTCCGAACGATGCGGAAAAAGCTGCCCGCAGGCTATGTGTCGTTCCATCTGCCGTGGGTGCTCGAATGGTACACCGCGAACCGCCGCTATAAGGAGGCGTTCGAGCTGTCGCGGGAGTTTTCTGAAAAATATTAAATAAAGAACGGTTTACCGGCGGTTTTGAGGAAAGTTTTCTCAAAACTACCGGCTATTCTTTCTTTCTTCCTCGTGCTACAATATTGCCGAGGTGAGAAAAATGAAGCAGACGCTTTGGACAAGAAATTTTACGCTTGTGACCGCCGCGACGGCGCTCGGGATGCTCGGCGGCATCATGGGCGGCTTCGCGCTGTCGTTTCTGGTGTTCGACGAGACGGGGAGCACGCTGGCGTCGGCGCTGATCGTAGCGATTCAGCTCGTGCCGACGTTCATCCTGCCGCTGTTCCTTGCGCCGTGGATGGACCGCCTGCCGCGCAAGCCGTTTCTGGTCGGCGGCGACCTCGTCAACGCCGTGCTGTATACGCTCATGGGCGTGTACCTGATGTTTTTCCGCTTTTCCTATATCGGGTATCTGGCCTATTCGCTGCTGCTGGCGGCGCTCGGCACGGTCGACGAGCTTGCCTACAACAGCATTTACCCCAAGCTGATCCCCGAAGGCATGGAGCAAAAGGGCTATGCCGTCTCCTCCACGCTTTACCCCGTCATGCGGGTGCTGCTGATGCCGCTGTCGGCCGTGCTGATGAACGTATTCGGCGTGGCGTGGCTGCTGATCCTGCAGGGCGGCCTGTCGCTTCTGGCGGCGATCGTGGAGAGCCGCATTCGGATCTCGGAGGAAAAACGGCTCGACGAGACGGGCTACAGTTTCCGCCTCTGGTGCGAGGACATCCGCGAGGCGGCGCATTACCTGAAGCAGGAGCGCGGCCTGCGGAATATTTACGGCTACATGGCTTTCACCAACGGCGTTGCCGGCGGCTACGGGCCGATTTTGGTGGCGTTTTTCCGCACCTTTCCGGGCCTTTCCGTGACGATGTACTCGTTTTTCTCCGTGGCGGAATTTCTGGGCCGGACGGTCGGCGGCGCGGTGCAGTACCGCTTGAAGCTGAAACCGAAGAAAAAATTCCCCTTCACGTTTTTCGTCTATCAGTTCTATGAAACGATGGACATGACGCTGCTGTGGCTGCCGTACCCGCTGATGCTGGTCAATCGCGCCGTTACGGGCTTCCTCGGCACGAACAGCGCCACCCTGCGCGAGGCGGCCGTGCAGCGTTACATTCCCGAGCACCTCCGCGCCCGCCTTAACGCCTTTGAAAATATGCTCATCATGGCGGCGACGAGCGTCCTGTCGCTGGCCGTCGGCGCACTGGGCGAGGTGCTGGACTATCGCGTATGCCTGACGGTCTGCGGAGCAGCGTCGATGCTGGTCTGCTGGCTGACGATCTGGCGCAGCCGCCGCGCGGTCCGTGCGGTGTATGAGCGCCCGGAGGAGCTGCCGCCCGTCGAGGCGGAGCAGACGTGAACCGACGGCGCGGTACACAAATTTTGGGACCGGAAGCCCGCCCCGCGGACGGAAGTGGGACGGGCTTGCAAGCGGCGGGCTTAGGGAAGCCCGCTCTACGAGGTGAACGAAAATGAAGGCGGGCCGTCGAGGACGCCGCCCTGTTTTCGTCACCGTCTGCATGGGCCGACGCGCCTGCAAGGGTACGCCGCATTACGGCCTTTCGCCCGCTAAGGGCGTGTTTTTTGCCGATTTTTAAGTTTCTTCCAAAAAAACGTGGGAAAAACGGTCGTAATTCGTCGGCTTTCCGGTATAAAATCGGTGGACGAAATCAAAAACATCTGGTATAATAATAACAAGCAGATTCGGCGCGATCGCATCCGCGCACTTTGTCGAACCTTTTTTCCGACCCCCGGCCTGAAAAGAGCCTTCGGCAGAGCGGCTTGACGAATGATGCGGAATGCTCCGAATCAGAATATAATGCACCGACAGAAGCGGCACGGGCCTGCATCGAACCGATGCTCTGTATCCGCTTCGGGACAGCACAGGGAAGAAAGGAGTCGTGGCCGCCGTGGACAGTCTCTCCGCCGTTATCTTCGTTCCGGACGATACGTCAAAAACCGGATATCCGCAACCCTTGATGCTTCAGCGCGTCCTCGGTGCACCTTTGCTCGCGTGGCTGGCGGACGCTATGTTCGACAGCGGTGTCGGGCGCTTCTTTTTGGTCTGCCGCGAACGCTTTGCCGAGGCGGTATGTGCCTGCCTGCCCGCAGAGGCGGAGGTCACGACCGCTGCCGACAGCAATCCCTCCGACCTGCTGCATGTTTTTCTTTCCACAGCGAACGAATCCGAGCGGGAGATCACGATCGTCGCCGGTCCGGCGGTCTATGTGCCGTCGCTTGCGCGGCGCAGCGGAGCGCCGCTTTCCTCCTGTGTCCGCCGCGCCGACCGTGTCGCGCTGATGGCCGCACTGGATGACAACGCCTCCTTTATACAGTTTTTGAGCGAACAATGCGCGGTTTTGAGCGACTATGACGGGTACTTTTCCGTCGATACGCCGGCAGCCGCGCTTTCTTTGGCGAAGCTGTTACAGCGCGACCGTGCGCTGCGCCTGATGAAGCAGGGCGTCGAGGTGGTCGATCCCGATAACTGCTATATCGAGCCGACCGTCCGCATCGCGCCGGGGGTCAGGCTGCTTCCCGGTACGATCCTGCGCGGCAGGACCGTCGTGGACGCGGATGCCGTCATCGGCCCGTGGAGCACGGTCGAAAATGCGCGTATCGGCGAGGGCGCGGTCGTCGCCTGCTCACAGCTTTCGGACGTCAGCGTCGGGAGGGGCTGCACCGTCGGCCCCTATGCGCACCTCCGCCCGGGCACGGTGCTGGAGGCGGGGGCGAAGATCGGCAGCTTTGTCGAGGTCAAGAACGCGCATATCGGCGAAAATACATGGGCGTCGCATCTGAGCTATCTGGGCGACGCGGACATCGGCTCCGGCTGCAACATCGGCTGCGGTGCCGCAACCGTCAACTTTGACCGCGCCGAAAAGCATCGGACGACGATCGGCGACGACGCCTTTATCGGCTGCAACGTTTCGCTGGTCGCGCCGCTCAAGGTCGGAAACGGGGCGTACATCGCTGCCGGCTCCACCGTCACCGAGGACGTCCCCGAGCAGGCGCTCGGCATCGCCCGCGCCCGCCAGTCCAACAAAAAGGACTGGGCCGCGAAGCATAAGAAGCGCTGAGGCGCTTTTGCCCGCTCCGCGAGGGGCCTTCATGGGAAATTTGAGCCGCGTGCGGCTCGGAAAATAGAGGTACTCATCATGATTGCACACGGAAATCAAATCAAGGTCTTTAGTGCCAATGCCAACATGCCCTTTGCCCGGAGCATCTGCACCGAGCTGGGCCTTGACCTTGGAAAAAGCAACGTGACCGCCTTCGCCGACGGCGAAGTCTCCGTTTCCATCGACGAAACGGTGCGCGGCTGCGATGTCTTTGTTGTCCAATCCACCTGCAAGCCCGTCAACAACAATCTGATGGAGCTGCTCATCATGATCGACGCGTTCCGCCGCGCTTCGGCAGGCCGTATCACTGCCGTGATCCCGTATTTCGGCTACGCCCGCCAAGACCGCAAGGCCAAGGGACGCGACCCCATTTCCGCGAAGCTGGTCGCAAATCTCATCACCCGCGCCGGTGCGGACCGGGTGCTGACGATGGACCTTCACGCCGCACAGATCCAGGGCTTCTTTGATATCCCGGTGGATCATCTGGTCGGCAATCCGCTGTTTGCGAAGTATTACCTCTCCAAGTTCGACGAAAAGGTCTATAACCACGACGATTTCTGCGTTGTTTCGCCCGATGTCGGCTCGGTCGGACGCTCCCGCGCCTTTGCCGGAAAGGTCCATATGGGACTGGCCATCGTGGATAAGCGCCGTCAGCGCGCGAATATGTGCGAGGTCATGAACATTATCGGCGACGTCGAGGGCAAGACCTGCATTCTTTTTGACGATATCGTGGACACCGCCGGGTCGCTGTGCAACGCCGCCGAGGCACTCAAGAACATCGGCAAGGCCAAGGCCGTCTACGCCTGCGCGTCCCACGGTGTGCTTTCCTACGATCCGCGCCAGAATATCGACGCCTGCCAGCGCATCGAGGATAGCTGCATCGAGGAGGTCATCCTGCTCAACACTATCCCCCTGCCCGCCGACTACACCGGCACGAAGATCCGTCAGCTCGATGCCGCACCGACCTTTGCCAAGGCCATTACGCGCATTTATAACGAGACGTCGATCTCCAGCCTGTTCTGATGCTGTTTCGGAAGCCCGCGTGCGATTGGCTGATCGTCGGTCTCGGAAATCCCGGCGATAATTATGTGCGCACGCGGCATAATGTGGGATTTCGGGCGGCGGACGCGCTTGCGGCGGCGCTCGGCGTCAAGATCGACCGTGCGAAATATCGCGGCCTGACGGCCCAAGCCGTATGGCAGGGACAGAAGCTGCTCCTGCTCAAGCCGCAGACGTTTATGAATCTCTCCGGTCTGTCCGTGATGGATGCGACGCGGTTTTATAAGCTGCCGCCGGAGCGCGTGATCGTGCTTTTTGACGATATTTCGCTGGATGTCGGGCGCCTGCGCGTCCGCGCCGACGGTTCTGCGGGCGGCCACAACGGGATCAAATCCATTATCGGGAGCCTTAATTCGCAGAGCTTTCCGCGCGTCAAGATCGGCGTCGGCGCAAAGCCGCATCCGGACTACGATCTGGCCGACTGGGTGCTGTCCAACTTCACACAGGAGGAGGAAAAGCTGCTCGGTCCCGCCGTGGAGCGCGGGGCGGAGGCCGCATTGGAGATCATCCGCAGCGGTGTGCCGAGTGCCGCAAATCGCTTTAACGGTTCGGGAAAATGATGACAGGATTTCACACTTGAGCGATTTTGAACGAAAAAGAATGAATTTGCGCGGCTGTGTTTTGCGGCCTCGCAGACAGAAAGCACCGTGCGCGAAGCCGCAGGCACTTTGTCGAATAACATCGCACAAATACGGAAAACGGGGTTTTTCCCTGTTTTCCGCATTTGTGCGTCTGCGGCCTTCACCCGAGGAAGGGCGCAAAGACCGCCGCATCGGTGCGGAGCGTTACGGGCTTCGCAATCGTTTTTCAGGAATGCCGATACCGGTTTGATCGGCCGGTATGAAGGATCGGGAGGGAAAACACCTATGGAATTGTTGCTGGAGGCGCTGCGGGGGCTGCCGGAATTTGACCGACTCTGTTGCGCCGTGGAGAAAGGGCAGGCGGTCGGCGTTTCGGGCGTGGCGCAGATCAACCGCTCGCATCTGATCGCCGCCGTCAGCCACGTCACAAAACGGCCCGCAGTCGTTATTTGTCAGGACGAAATGGCGGCGCGCCGTACGCAGGACGAGCTGCTGGCCTTTCTCGGCACGGAGCCGCCGCTCCTTCCCGCGCGCGACCTGACGTTCCACAATGCCTCCGCGATCTCGCGCGGCTGGGAGCAGAAGCGTATGCGCCTGCTTTATGACATGACGAGACAGGACGCGAAAAGGCCCGAGATCGTTCTGACGACTTGGGAGGCGCTGGCAATGCGTACCGTGCCGAAGGGGCTTCTGGAGGCGTGCGCGCTGTGCCTTTCGACCGGAATGCAGTGTTCGCCCGAGGAGCTTACGGCGAAGCTGGTGCAGAGCGGCTATTCACGCGGCAGCTTAGTCGAGGGCGTCGGGCAGTTCGCGGTGCGCGGCGGCATTGTCGATGTTTTTTCTCCGGCGGCGGATATGCCTGTCCGCATCGAGTTTTTCGGCGACGAGATCGATACCATGGGAATATTCGACCCCGTGACGCAGCGGCGCACGGAGAATGTCGACGAGGCGGTCCTGCTGCCCGTGGCGGAGACGCTTCCGCGCCTTCGCCCGCAGGGTGTCGAGGGCTTAGCCGCCGAGCTGGACGGTCTGGCCGCGAGGCAGAAGCGCCGCCGCGTGCCGAACGAGGCGCTGATCAAAACGCTCACGGCCGATGCCGAGGCGCTGCGCTCCGGCGTCGGTTTTTCCGCCGCCGACCGCTACATGGCGCTGATCTATCCCGAATTTGCCTGCGCTGCCGACTATATTTCGCCCGAAGCGACGGTTTTCTTCTGCGACCACGGCAGTCTCCGCCGCACCGCCGAGCGCAGCACCGAGGAGGAGAGCATGATGCTCGACAGCCTCCTGCAATCGGGCGTCCTCTGCGGCGAGCTGTGCGAATTTTCCGCCGATTGGGAGGGCCTGTGCAAGCGCGTAAGCGGACACAGCGCGGTCTTCCTCGATTCCTTCCTTGCCGCCGCCTATCCCGAGAGCCTGCCGCCGAAGGAGCTTGTCTCCATCACGGCCAAGCAGCTCCCTTCCTACGGCGGCAATCTGGACGTTGCGGCGTCCGACCTTTCGTTCTATCAAAAAAATGAGTTTTCCTCTCTGGTGCTGTGCGGCAACCGCCGCCGCGCCGAAATCCTTTCGGAGCTTCTGCGCGAAAAGGGGCTGTCGGCGTTTTTGTGTCTTCCGCTGACGGCGCTTCCGAAGCCGGGCCAGATCCTTCTGACGGAGGGCGCGCTGCCCTTCGGAATGGAATATCCGGATCTGCATTTCGCGGTCCTGACCGAAGGGCAATTGATCGCTCAAGACCGCTCAAAGCCACGCAAAAGACGTCAAAAAGCTACAAACCGTCAGAAGCTGGACTCCTTTGCCGACCTGACGCCGGGCGACCTGATCGTCCACGAATACCACGGCATCGGGCGCTATGTCTGCATGGAGCAGATCAAAATTGACGGAGCGGTCAAGGATTATGTCAAAATTGCCTATCAGGGCAGCGACACGCTCTACGTTCCGGCGACGCAGCTCGACCTGATCTCGAAATATATCGGCGGCGGCGAGGAAACGCCGGTCAAGCTGAACCGTCTCGGCGGCGACCAGTGGGAAAAGGCGAAGGCCCGTACCCGCGCGGCCGTCAAGGAGCTGGCGATCGATCTGGTCAAGCTCTACGCCGAGCGGAAGCGTCTGCCGGGCCATGCCTTTGCCGCCGATACGCCGTGGCAGGCCGAATTTGAGCAGAACTTTCCCTATGCCGAGACGGACGACCAGCTCCGCTCCATCGACGAGATCAAGTCGGATATGGAGGCGCCGCAGCCGATGGACCGCCTGCTTTGCGGTGATGTCGGCTTCGGCAAAACGGAGGTCGCGCTTCGCGCCGCGATGAAGGCGATCCTCGACGGCAAGCAGGTGGCGATCCTCGTGCCGACGACGGTGCTTGCGCAGCAGCATTATACGACGGCTGTCGCGCGATTCCGCGGCTTCCCCGTAAATATCGGCGTGCTTTCGCGGTTTTCCACCCCGGCACAGCAGCGGCGGACGCTGGCCGACCTTCGGGCGGGCAGTCTCGATCTTGTTGTCGGCACGCATAAGCTGCTGCAAAAGGAGATCGTTTTCAAGGACCTCGGACTGCTGATCGTCGACGAGGAGCAGCGCTTCGGCGTCGGCCATAAGGAGAAGCTCAAGGAGCTTTCCAAGGGCGTCGACGTGCTTACTCTCTCCGCGACGCCCATCCCGCGCACACTGAATATGGCGCTCTCGGGCATTCGCGATATGTCGACCATCGAGGAGCCGCCGCACGACCGTTATCCCGTGCAGACCTTCGTGCTGGAATATGCCGAGCCGGTGCTGATCGACGCCATGCGGCGGGAGCTGGAGCGCGGCGGGCAGGTCTATTTCCTGCATAACCGCATCGGCTCGATCGAGCAGTGCGCCGCGCGCATCAAAAAGGCGCTGCCCGATGCCCGCATCGCCGTCGCGCACGGCAGAATGAGCGAGGATGAGCTGAGCGATGTGATGCAGCGCATGGCCGAGGGCGAGCTGCAAATTCTCGTGTGCACCACGATCATCGAAACAGGCATCGATATTCCGAATGTCAACACGCTGATTATTGAGGATGCCGACCAGCTCGGTCTTGCGCAGCTCCATCAGATCCGCGGCCGCGTCGGGCGCAGCAGCCGTCATGCCTTTGCCTATCTGACCTTCCGTCGGGGCAGGGAGCTGACGGAGACGGCGGCGAAACGACTGAACGCCATTCGCGATTTTGCCGAGTTCGGCTCGGGCTTCAAGATCGCCATGCGCGATCTGGAGATCCGCGGTGCGGGCAATCTGCTCGGCGCGGCGCAGTCCGGTCATATGATGAGCGTCGGCTACGACATGTATCTGAAGCTTTTGGAGGAGGCCGTTTTGGAAGAGCGCGGCGAAGCGCCGCTGGTCGAGGTCAACTGCACCGCCGACCTCGACGTTACGGCCAATATCGAGAAGGCATATATTCCCTCCGGCGAGCAGCGCATGGACCTCTATCGGCGCATGGCGGCCATCCGATCGCAGGAGGACGCCGACGAGCTGCTTGACGAAATGGTCGACCGTTACGGCGACCCGCCGAAGGGCGCGATGAACCTTATTGCCATTGCGCTTCTGCGCGCACGCGCTGCCGTCTGCGGCTTCTGCGATATCAGCCAGAAGGGGCGCGAGCTGCGGCTGACCATGACGGCCTTTGATTTCGAGCGGATCGCCGTTCTGTGCGACCGGGAGAGCTTCCGCAAGCGGCTCTATCTGTCTCCGAACGAGAAAAAGCCCACGCTGACGCTGCGGCTTCGCGCCGGAGAAAATTCGCTTCACGCGGCCGAGGAATTGGTGCGCGAATACGCGGCGCTGGCACAGTGATGCGAGGCCCGGCTCCCGGTATAAAACGGCCGCAGGGCGGAAGTTTTTTCGCTCTGCGGCAAAAAAGACGGGAACTTTTTGTGCCGCTTTTCGTCTGAACAAGCAGAAGAATTATGAAAAGAGTTTACATAATTTCATCTTTTTGTAAGACTTCGTAATGAAATCGTAGTTGCATTTTACAGTTTCTACGGTATAATAACGACGGGACGTTTTTTACCCGTTTCGACGCCTGTCGAAGGGTGCAGACCGTTCCGCTTCGTGAAATTTTACAATATTTACCATGACCGCCGTGCGGCGGGAGACAGCAAGCGGCCTTCCGCCGCAAGCGGATAAAAAGGATCAGGAGAAGAGCTATGGGAAAATTTGAGAAAGCAAATCGCCCGCAGGTTCGCGCCGCAGCGCCGCAGCCGGCGCCGGCGAGAAGAAAGCCCCGCAGAAAGAAGAGCCGTGCGCCGCTGATCGTGTGCATTATCGTTGCGATTGTGCTGGTGGCGGGCACGCTGGCGGGCTGCCTGCTGCTGAAGGGCCGCGACGACGGCCGCATTGCGCAGAACGTCTTTGTCGAGGGCATCGACCTCTCCGGGATGACCGAGGAGGAGGCCAAGACCGCCCTGTCCGCGCTGAAATTCGACAATGATATGGATGTCAGCCTCTATACCCGGGGGGACAAATTCAAGACCTATACGACGACCTACGACCCGACGAAGGAGACGAAGAAGGACATTTACGGCAAGCCGCTGGAAAACGCGCAGGCCACCGTCGCCATCGTCAAGGACGACAAGCAGCCGGTCGACCCGGACGCGCCGGTGGATGAAAACGGCACGCCCTGCACGCTTGACCGCACGCTCAAGCTGCTGGCCGGGGACGTCAACGCCGCGCTGGATGTCGACGCCGCCGTCAAGGAGGCCTATCAGTACGGCCGCACCGCGCTGAAAAACGGCACGAACGAGCGGGTCGATATCGACGTGTCGAAGCATCTGACGCTCAACGAGAGCTATATCCGCGAGGTGCTGGCGAGCTATCTGGAGGACACCGCCTCCGAAGGCTCCGAGACGAAGATCGCCGACGGCAAGACCACCGTGACCGATGCCGACGGCAATCCGCAGACGGTCGACGCCATTGAGATCACGCTGGGAACGCTTCAGCGCGATATCGACATCGACGCGCTGTACGACGAGATCGTCGCCGCCTATACCAAGGGTGAATACACCTTAAAATATGTCTATCAGGAGAAGCTCCCCGAGGCGGTCGACCTCGACGAGCTGTATAAGAAATACAAGTGTGAAGCGCCGGTAAACGCCGTCTGCGACGAGGACACCTTTGAGATCACCGACGGCAAGGACGGCTTCGGCTTCCGCATGGCCGACGCGATCAACGCCTTTGAGGAGGCGCTGCCCGGCGAGAAGATCACGCTTCCGCTGCAGACGCTCAAGCCGGAATTTACCCGCGAATCTCTGGAAAAGCAGCTTTTCTGCGACGTGCTTTCCTACTATGACAGCCCGCATACCTACAACCCCACCAGAACGCACAATCTGGAGCTTGCCTGCGAGGCCATCGACGGCACGATCGTCAAGCCCGGCGAGACGTTCTCCTTCAACGAGACCGTCGGCGAACGCACCGCGGCCAAGGGCTACGGCGAGGCGGGCGTGTATGTCGGCGGCGAAACGCAGCAGCAGCTCGGCGGCGGCGTGTGTCAGGTCGCTTCGACCGTGTTCTACTGCACGATCAAGGCAAATCTGGAGGTCGTCGAGCGCTATGAGCACCAGTTCACGCCCGAATATATCCCGTGGGGCATGGACGCGACGGTCTACTGGGGCTATCTGGACTACAAGTTCCGCAACAATACGGCCTTCCCCATCCGCCTGGAGGCGTCTGTTTCCAACGGCTATGTACACATGCGCTTTGTCGGCACGGAGACGAAGGAATATACCGTCGAGCTGGACTATACCACGACCGGCTATTATGAAGCGAGCGTCGAGACCGTTGACATTTCGCCCGATATGCCGAACTACAGCAAATACAGCAAGTATTCCGAGGGCGACGTGATCCAGACCGCCTATAACGGCGCGGACGTCACAACTTATATGTATAAGTACGACAAGAACGGCAAGCTGATGTCCACGGAGATCGTCTGCTACTCTAAATATGACCGCCGCAACAGGCTGATCGCGCACATCGTGAAGAAGGAGGAGCCGACGACCGAGCCGTCCACGCAGCCGTCCACGCCCGAACCGACCGAGCCGCCCACGCAGGCTCCCACCGAAGCGCCCACGCCCGAACCGACCGAGCCGCCCACCGAGGAGACCGCGCCGGAAACGCCATAAGAACGTACGCCACGACTGTGACCGTAATACAAGCGCCGAAAGATCCGAGACAAGCAGACGGCATTCCCGCCTCATGCCGCCGTATCCTTCGGCGCTTGCCGCTATCGTGTGTTTTTTCTCCTATCGCACAGACCCTGTTCCGTGACTGCCCGATGCCGACGCAGGCATCCGCGCAGCTCTCTCAGGAACAACCGACCGTTCCCCGCGCATAATACGGATACCCGACCGGAATGAAGCGTTTAAGAGCCGCGCAAGCGCTGCTGACGCTTCCGTCGGGGCCCGGTAAAAAGCCGCGCATTTCCATGCCGCCGCGCCCGGCGGATGCCTCGGAGAACGATCGGTCATGCCGCTGTTCCTTTTGAATATATGAGCGACCGCCCATATTATTTGAAAGGAGTTTTTAACGTGAAGCGATTTACCGCAATGATCCTTGCGCTCCTGCTGCTGTTGCTTTGCGCATGCGGCGGGACGCCGACCGTACAAAAAAGCGCCGTGCCCGCAGAACTGACCGCAGACACCGCGCGCCCCGCGAATGCGGGAGAAAAGATCTGGCTCGATGTTTATTATAATGCCTCGTGTACCGTTACCAATGCCGAGGGCGAGACCCTGACGATCGAAAACGGCGAAGCCGCAGGCGAAATAAAGGTGTATCAGACAGCCGTCGAGGGCTACGACGTCAGCCCGACCTTCCGCTGCCTTGTGCCGTACAGCAGCTATTTTATCTTTGAATCCGCCGATGAGGTCAGCCGTTTCATGGTCGCATGGGACGACAGCTTTTTCCGCGACTTGGATGTGAGCGGTGCCCGCATGGCGGTACTGTCCGTCGGCGGCATCTACGCGGAGGGCGAAGATATGACCTATGCGCTCTGCTGCAATTCCGCCGATCGCTCCTCGTTGTTCTGTTATATGCTCGGAAGCGGCGAAACGAAATTCTCCGCGCTGATGCAGGACGGGCAGGCGCTGCTCAACGGCGGCTCGCCCTATCAGGCGGCGATCAACGATCATTCCGTTTCGAGCGAACCGACGGCGTACCTTGCCGTCTGCACTGCGGAGGAGGGCGGCGAAAGCACCCTGCAGCTCCCGTCTGCCGAAGATACCGTCGAGCCGCTGCCGACCGACGACGCGGGATGCCTGAGCTTCCGAAGAGCGCACAGTGAAGCGCTCCGCAAGCTTGGGGCGACCGTAGAGGAGACACAGGAATGACACGAAAGAAATGGCTTCTGCCTGTTTGCATTGCCGCCGCGCTGGCGATCGCCGTCGGCATATGGTTTACGGCACGGTTTTTCCTGCGGAGAAGAGAGGTCTGGGTCGCAGTGCCGCAATCCGCCCGCGTCACGATCACCAATGCCGAAGGCGAGACAATGAACTTCGACCCTCTGACAGGACCGAGCGGTTCGATCGAGGTTTTGCAGATCGAAGGCTCCATAAAATATACCTTTTTCCGCGTACTCTACAGCGAGTCGTTTACCTTCACCTCTGATGCGGAGGATGTGTTTTTCTCCGTGGTGTGGGGAGACTTTGACAAGGGACAGTTCTGCAACATGTCCGGCACGAATATCGACAGCGCCGTTATTTCAAAGACGGCGGTGTCCGCATCCGGCACGGATATGGAATACCGGCTTCGCTATCGAACGGCCCCGTCCTCCCCGCGCAAATACAGCGCTTCCGGAACGGGCGCCGGGTCCGTCACAATGGAGCTGACCGAAAACTCCGCCGCCGTTACAAGCTCGTCTCCGTATCATTTTGAGCTTGTCGATTATCATACCGACGTGATCTATGCAAGCCACGATTCCACGGACGGCGCACGCTTCGAGATTCGGGACGTGAAGGAAAAAGACTGATACGATTACCGAATGAAACTTATTCCGCGCAATTGCCGGTCGGTCCCGCAAGGGGCCGCCCGGCAATTGCAGTATCTTGAAGAACCTCGGTTATGTCATTGCGATGCCGCCGCTTTACGGATGCGGCGTATCGGCCTCGGCAGGCGCGGCCGTTTCTGCGTAGGGCGGGGTGACCCCACCCCGCCGTCCCCGTCCGTGCTTGTTATTGCGATGCCGTAGACGTCGGCGGCTTTTGCCGCCTCGGCGTGGCAGAGCACCTTTGATTATGTCATTGCGAGGAGCGAAGCGACGCGGCAATCCGCAACTCTCGTCCTCTTGCTTTTTCGTAGCTGCCTGCACAAGATTGCCACGGCCCTTTACAGGGCCTTGCAATGACAGGACGGAGGACTTTTTAACAGTCTGCCAGCGTGCCGAAAAGGGTTTTTCGACACGCTGAAGCGCGGCAGAGACGTGATGTCTCTGCCGCGCTTTTACTGTTATCCCTTGATGCTCATGCTGCCGATCGACTGAGCGGCCGCGTAGTTTTCGTTATAGTAATCCTGCTTGGACAGCACATAGAATGCGCAGTCGCCGCCCTCGACGAGACCGACGAAATAATTCGGCGTCTCCGCGTAGATCGAGAAGATGCAGTTGTATACGCCCTTCTGGAACTGGTGCGTTTCGCCCGTGGCAAGCTCGTACCAGAACCATTCCCAGACGCCGTCCTTCTCCGTGTTGTAGAATACGCGGCCGTCCCACTGCTCCGTCATAACGACCGGAGCCTCGGTCGTGAACAGCTCCGTCGTCGTGCCGTCCTTCAGGTCGAGACGCCACACCGCGTTCCCGCGCGCAAAGCAGACCGTATGGTCATCACTGTATGCGAAGCTGCTGTCGGTAAGGTCTTCGTCGTAGCTGTAGAGGAAGGTCTTTTCGCCGCTTTCCAGATCCCAGAGGTAGTAGTCGCCGCCCGTTTCCTCCAAGCTCGACACATATTTGCCGTATTCGGCTTCCGTGCCGCCGTCCTTGAGGAAGTCGGAACGGGACATCGGCGGCTCGACGAAGTCGACGCCGGACATGAACAGCGCGTAGCGGTCGCCCGCGTCTAAGATCGCGCCGCTCGTCCCCAGCACGCGTCCGCCGTAGCTCGGCGACTCCTTGCTGAACAGCTCCCGCACCTCGCCGGTCGAGAGGTCGAAGCGCTCGATGTGGGTGACCTGCGACAGCTCGTCGACGACCTGATCTCCGTTCTCGTAATGGTCCTGCAGATAAATGTCGAAGTATTTCACGATCAGAGAGCTGCCGGTAAAGATCAGCGTGGGCGGCTCGTAATAATGGCCCTCCGGCGCGGTGCGGCTGAGCAGCGTTTCCTTTTCGCCGGTCAGAATGTTCATCGCCAGCAGAGAGAAGGAACCGGAATCCTCGGCCAGCGGCGCGGCGTAGACATACTCGCCGTTGACCGTGTAGTTCGTGCCCCAGACCGCGCCGCCGTAGTAGGCGGGGCAATCCTTGTCCAGATGGGTGCAGCCGGGGCGGGTGCAGTAGACCTGCTCCTTGTTGACGCTCAGGTCGTAATACTGTGCGCGGCGGTCGTTTTCCAAGAAAAAGATCTCGTGGTCCGCGCTGCCGAAAACGGCATCCAGATCCTGATCGACGGGGTAGGTGTTGTAGGTCCGCTCCTGATCGGCGGACGGCAGGGGAGACTCCGTGGTCGGCTGTGTATCGGTCGACGGCAGCTTATACTCTGCCAGAACGGTGCTGCACCCCGTCAGGAACAGCAGCGCCGCCGTAAACAGCGCAACGATTTTTTTCATATTCATTTCCTTTCTGTCAAAGCTCCGCAAAAAGCGGTACCAGCATGTCCGGCGCACGCTGCGGCGTGCTCGGGGCGACCTCGATGCAGGCGCTGTAAGCGATGCCGTCGCTGCACCAATAGACGCCGCCTGTGCCGTATCGGTTTGCGAGGCGCTCCGTCTCGAGCAGCAGCATCTCGACGCCGCCGTCGCTCTGGTAGCGGCTTTCCCGAAGCGTGCCTTCCTCCTCGATCACGTTCATGTGCTGCGTTGCAAAGCCCTCCGGCAAGGTATCGGACAGCGCGATAAGAACGGTCAGATTGCCCGGCCGGGCGTTCGCGTCGATCCGCAGACCGCTCTCGATCATCAGCGCCGTCGGCTTGACCCGTCCGGTCTCGGCGTATTGCGCGGCAGCCTGTGTGCTGTCGGAGATCAGAATGCGCACATAGTACGGTCCGCCGACCGCGCGGAGCGCTTCCGTCTCATGCAGCGGCAAGCCGAGAAAATCTCCGACCTCCTGAAGGCTTTCAAAGGCGCGGCGCTTTCCGCCCTCCTCCGTCAGCACCGTGCCGGTGAAAGTGCTGTCTTCATACGGCCACTGCTCCCATGCCTTCGTGAGGCAGTCGGACAGCTCGTTGTTGTAGACCTGCTTCGGCTCCAGAGAAAATTGGATCTCTGCCGTCTGATAGCTCGGGTTGATAAAGACACCGTGTCCGGGTACGGCTACCGTAACACCGTCGATCGCTTTTGTGCCGTAGCGCACGTTGATGCCGTAGTAGGCCGCCGCCGCAGACAGAGTCAGTACGGCAACGATCGCCGCCGCGATCATCGGACGGATAAAGCGGCGGTGCTTTTTTCCGCGCTCCGTCAGGCGGTCCGCTTCCGCCAGCAGCGCGTCGTCTACGTTTCCGAGCGCCTGCAGCACATCGTCGGCTTTCATGGGTTGTACCCCTCCTTTTCCAAAAAATCTTTCAGTTGTTTGCGGGTGCGAAAGAGGCGCGTCGCTACGCTCCGTTCGTTTTTGCCCACCATTGCGGCCAGCTCCCGAACACTGCGCCCGAACCAGTAACGCTGCAAAAAAAGCTGCCGGTCCTGTGTCGGGAGCCGCTCGAGAAACCGATTCAGGGATTGCGTCAGCGCACGCGAGTCCACAACGGCCTCCGCCGCGCGGTCCGGGAGCACCTCGGCCAGCTCGTCGAGCAGCAGCGCCGTCGTACCGCGCTTCTGCGCGCGGTCGTGAGAGAGACGGTTGAGCGCGGCGTTGCGGGCGGCCTTCGCGAGATACGATTTGAGCGGCCTCGGCTCGGCGGGCGGAACGGCGTTCCAGACGCGCAGCCACAGATCGTTCAGCTCCTCGTGCGCAGCCTCCTCGTCACGCAGCAGGCTGTACAGAATGCTGTAGCAGTAGCCTCCGTATTGCTCCTGCAGCAGCAGGATCCCCTGCTCGTCACGCTGCTTCAAAAGTGCGAGAATGCGTTCGTCCGTCACGCGCTCACCTCCCGTTCCCGACGCCCTCTACCCTATATCACAGCATGGGCGTACAAAGTATTTCATGAAAATAAAAAAATTCTTCCTTTCTTCATTATAAAAGCGCGGACGCGGGCCGTCAATCCCTGCGGTGCGCTTGCAATTTTCCGCACGGACGGCTATAATAGCAAAAGACGATCCCACGCTCGGAGGCGAAACGGAATGGATAAAACAAACGCAATGCGGCAGCTCGACCGCAAAAAGCTTGCCTATCGGGTGCATTCCTACGACGGCGGCGCACTCAGCGGCGCAGAGGTCGCCCGCGTGATCGGCATTGAGCCGGAGCGGGTGTTCAAAACGCTGGTCACCGTCGGGAAAAGCGGCGGGCATTATGTGTTCATGATCCCCGTGGAGGCGGAGCTTCATTTGAAAAAGGCGGCGGCAGCCGTCGGAGAAAAGGCGGTCGCCATGCTCCACCAGCGCGACCTTCTGCCGCTGACGGGCTATATCCACGGCGGATGCAGTCCGATCGGCATGAAAAAGCAGTTTCCCACCGTGCTTGACCGCAGCGCGGAACGCTTTGACCGCATTTGCTTCAGCGCGGGCCGCGTGGGCATGATGCTGGAGACCGAACGCGCCGCGCTGAGCGCGGTCGTGCCTCTGCGGCTCGAGGACGTTACGGGGACGGATTGACAGCCCGCCCGAAAACGGGTATAATAAATATTAAGGCAACACCGCATAATTGCGCCTTCGGCCTTCGCCGGATATTTTTCGCCGATCCAGCGGTTTGAAAAGTTTGAAATACACAGAGTATTCCTGCGCTTTTCAAACCTTGGCCCGACAAAAAATCTCTCGCCGAATGCTCTCGCTGAATTATGCGGTGCTGCCTTAAGAATCTCATCAATGCGGCGTTCCGCCGAGAATAAGGAGAAGTATACCATGACCTTCCATAATACCGTTTGCTATCATCAGGACGACGGCCACACCCACGTTCACACCCATGCGCATGTGCATGACGGCGTGGAGCACACCCATGAGCATACGCATGTGCACACCCATGAGGGCGGCGACCATGCGCACACGCACACCGACGGCGAGCTTGCCGCGCACGAGCACAGCCATGACTGCGCGCACGACTGCGGCGCCTGCACCGGCTGCGATCCCAAGCAGGAGACGGTGGCGCTGATGCAGTATATGGTCAACCACAATGCCGCGCATACCCGCGAGCTGGCGGAGCTGGCAAAGAAGCTCGACGAATTGGGCGACCACGCCGCCGCCGAGCAGGTAATGAACGCGGTCAGCGAATTTGAAAAGGGGAACCTGCGGCTTTCCGCCGTGCTGGCGACGCTGAAATAAGAGGGAATTTCTATGTGTCTTTCTACGGTTTATAAAAACGAGCAGAAGCCGGAAAACGTTGCGATGCAGAATGTCATGCGCATCGAATGCGACGGCGATATGGTCATCCTGACCGACCTGTTTGAGCGGCAGATGGCGATCCACGGGACGTTGGTCTGCGCGAATCTGGTCGAGGGCAGCGCCGTCGTCCGCGAGGCCGAGTGATACCGTGCGCATCGAGCCGCTGACGGAGGCGTCGCTTCCCGCATGTCTGGAAATCTATAATTATTATGTGGTGAACACGGCCTTTTCGCTGGAGGAGACCGCCCTCACGCCGCAGGAATACGCCGCCCGCGCCGAGCGGGTCGCGCGGCGTTATCCGTTCCTCGTGGCAAAAGACGGCAATGCGGTCGTCGGATATGCCTATCTTGACGTGTTCAATTCGCGCAGCGCTTACCGCCATACCGCCGACCTTTCGATCTATGTTGCGCATGACGCGCTGCACCGCCATGTCGGCGCGGCGCTTTTGGACACGATTGAGGAAGCTGCCCGCGCACAGGGGATCACGACGCTGATCTCGCTGATTACGAGCGAAAATGACAATTCCTGCGCGTTTCATGAGCGAAACGGCTTTGTCCTCGAGGGGGACCTCCACGACGTCGCCGTGAAGTTCGGCAGACAGGTCGGCGTGCGCTATTACCGCAAACGGCTGTAGCCTTGTTTTTGCCGGAACGGCGAAAGGAGTCGGCATGATCTACCTAGAGACCGAAAGGCTCCTTCTCCGCAATGTCGCGGAGAAGGACGCGGAAATCATGTTTGATTACCGCAACAATGAAATATGCGCCAAGTATCAGCGGGGACAGACCAAATCGTACGACGGCATCCGAGCGCTGATCGAACGGCGGAAAAATGACGTGATCTCGGCGGACGCTCCGTTTATGATCGCGGCTGCGCTGAAGCACACCGACGAGATGATCGGGGAAATCGTCGTTATGCCGCAGGACGGGACGATTTCCATGGGGTACACATTTCACTACAGGCATCACCGCAGGGGCTACGCCTTTGAGGCCCTGACGGCGCTGAGTGAGCTGCTGCATGAACGCTATCCGTCATGGAGCTTCGTCAGCTTTACCGAGCCGGAGAATGTGCCGAGCATGGTGCTGCTGAAAAAGCTGGGATATAAGGATCTGGGGCATTTGCCCGCTGTCGGCGCCCGGGCGTTCGGCAAATGGATGACGGAAGCGGAGGAAGCCAAGCTCATGCAGGCGGCACAGCCGCCTAAATAGCAATAAAGAGACAGAGCCGAGGCTCTGTCTCTTTTTATGTGTCGGGGTGGGGGGCTGGGGCGCTTGGATGCAGCGGGCGTCGGGAACGGGAACACCGGGAAAGGTGACCTCGGGAACAGGATCGCCGGGAACGGGGAAAGCGTTTCGCGCGTTCAGGTGTTTTTCTTGTGGTAGCCGCAGTCGCAGTAGGGGCCGCCGGAGGCAAGGGTGTATTCACGCACGAAATTTGTCGCGCCGCCCGCCTCGCTCATGGTGTAGTCCAGCCGACACAGCGCCGGTGTGAGATCGTAAAGCCCAAGCTCCTTCATCAGCACGCAGATCCCGCACTTGGTGAAGCGGCCCTCGTAGCCGCTGCCGTCAGGGTACTCGTAAAGGTCCATGTTCCATGAGTAGGGATTCCGGTCGGCGGCTTTTAACGCCGCCGTTTTTCTCATGCCCGCAAGGTCCTTTTCCGTGAATTTCGCCCTGCCGCTTTTGCGGCAGAACCAACGTATGGGCTTTGTCATCATAGCGTCGGCATAATACGTCGTCAGGCGCTGCACGTCTGGCCGCTGCGGCATGGAGAGAATAAAGGCCCCCAGCATGGCGCAGTTGACGATGTTCATTTGAAAACGGTCGTCCTTTTCAAATGCGGGCAGCGACGCGATGATCTCCTTGTATTTCGGCTTCGCCTTCCTGCTGACGGCTTTTGCCGTGCGCTTGCCGTATCCGAATACGACGGTGAGCTGTCTGCGGAAGGACCTGCCGAACAGCATCCACATTCCCATGGGCATTCCGATATAGTTCATTATTTTACTCCTCCGTTCCGTGTTCGGCGGCGGTCGATGCCGCGCTGTGCCCGAAAGCTCATTTCTTACCGTCCGTCTCCGAACGCAAGCTTTACGATCTGCATTTTCATCATGCCGTCGCCGACCTTGGAAAGAAAACGGAAAAATGCGCTGACGGACGGGTCCTTCAGGTCGTTATAGCCGAGCATATAGCCGCGGCTCGACACCCGCAGACGGCTGTCCCATACGGACAGCTCCCGCTTTGCGTCCGAAACGGCGAAGTAGGCGCCGACATCCTGAATTTCCGCATCCTTGATCCATGTTTTCAGCATCAGCTTCACGGCCTTTTGATTTGCGGCGTCAAAGACGAGAACGCCGCCCGGAAAGGCGTCCGTCATCGCCCGCACCAGCGCGGCGACGCGCTCTTTCAAAAAGTAGTAGAACACGCCCGCAGCGAAGAAGACCGCGCCGCCTGAGGCATCGATCTTGTCAAACCACGCGGTGTCGTTGAGGTCGGCGGGGATGTTCTGCTCGCGCTCTCCTGCGGGCAAAAGCTCGTCGCGCACGGCAATCACGCCGGGAAAGTCCAGATTATAAATTTTGCAGCTTCCGTTATCACAGCTTCTGCCCGTGTTATCAAGACCGCAGCCGAGATTGACGACCGCCGCGTTCGGATGCGTGCGCAGATAGTCCCGCACCTCGTAGGCAAGGTCGTTCTGCCGCATGGCGGCCTCAAGAAAGCCGAAGCGCTGCATCAGCTTCCCGGACGTCTTCTCAAGCGCCGAAAAGTCGTAGTCGATCTCGCGCATCAGGCGGAGCGCTGTTTCGTCCCGAAACAGCGTCGGGTACAGCTCCGAGCAGCACTTTCTCGCGTAAAGCGGGATGACCAGCGTTTCCTGCACGGTGTTTTTCTCAATTTTATATTTCATATTCCTGCCTCGCTTTCTGATAAACGGTAGGGTAGGGGGAGCGTTGCTTTGCGTAACGGGAGGCGGCGCGCCTGCATTCGGAAAAATGACGCGCGGTTCACGGCGAACGGGGCACGAGACGTGGCCTTGCCGCCCTGTCGGGCTTTTCGGCATCGGTTAGAGTATGCTAACTGCTGTGCTTTTGAAAAGCCGCTCCGCAGCGGCCCTGTATGTGGTTCTCCTGCGGACGGCGGTCGTCGACAACCTCCGTTTGCTCATGCTCTGTCTGCATTATAACATGAAGTATCCGCAGATGCAAGGGAAATCGACAAAGCCGACGCCGATTTACCGCAAAAAATCGCTGACCGAACGGTTAAATTCCGTCCGTTCGGTATAGACAGCGGCCGCGCGGTATGCGATACTGTGCTTCGGTTAGCGATTGCTAACTACAGAAACCGATCGCCGCCATTGCGGAATAAGCTTATAAACAAACCGCCGCCATCGCGGCATACCCTTTTGCGGAGGACGGGTCTATGGACCATAAAAAGTCATTTGAAAACGCAGGCGCGGTCTTACTGGCGCGGAGCGGCGTCTGCTCGGTCTGGCAGTTTCGCAGTGAGACGGGCGAGGGGACCATGACTGCCTACGAGGTATTCCCCGGCGTAATGTTCAGCTTCAACGATTTTCACATGGAGCGCTTTGCAAGCAGCTATGTGACGGACCGCCGGGTCCTTGCCGTCGACCACTGTCGGGAGGGCCGCATGGAATACGCCGTCGGCGGCGGCATGGTGGGCTATACCGCAGCGGGCGACATGAAGCTCGATCTGCGCGCGCGGCACACCGGGGATTTTATCTTCCCGTCATGCCATTATCACGGGCTGACGGTCGCCTTCGATCTGGATACTGCCGCGCAGTCGCTGCCGCAGGAGGTCAAGGACTTTCCGGTAACGCCGGAGGCGCTGATTTCCCGCTGGAGTCTCGGCCCGTATCCTCGGGTGATTCACGGCGCGCAGATGCCTGAGCGCATTTTCGGTGAGCTGTATCGTGTCCCCGAAAAGATCCGTATTCCTTATTTCAAGGTCAAAATTTTGGAGCTGCTTCTCTGCCTCGATGCCATGAGCGTCCCGGAGGGCGGCGCTTCCCGGCCGTATTTCTACAAAACACAGGCGGAAAAGATCAAGGCGCTCCGCGATTTCCTTGCGGAGCACGCCGCCGAGAGCTTTCCGCAGGAGGGGCTGTCCCGCCGCTTCGACATTTCCATGACGCAGATGAAAAGCTGCTTCCGCGCCGTCTACGGCGCTTCAGATTGTCAAAAAAGTCCGTAATCGTCAAAATCGGCTAACATTTTAACATATTTTTACCATCTAAGTTTTGATTCAAAAAACGGGATATTCCAAACTTTATAATGTGAAAACTCGATTGCTCCGCAAGAATTTTGACTTACTGCGCAGCCGTTAGCGACGAAGGAGCTTTACGGATGCGGCGTGCCCCTTGCGGGTACTGCGCAACTCACGCCCTCCCTGTTGCGGTGCCCAAAATTTGTACGCCGCGCTGACGGCGGCTTCAAATTTTGACCGCTGCCACTCCTTTTTGCTCGCTGTATCCGCCGCTGGCGGCGCTCGCAAACGTCCCCGTACCTATGTACGCCGACGGGCGTGAGTTGCTTGTCTTCCGAACTTTTTAGCAGTCTGCCAGCGTGCCGAAAAGGGTTTTTCGACACGCTGCCGCGCCGTCTACGGCGCGTCCATCGGTGCGTGGCTGACGGATTACCGCATGAATCTGGCGGCCGAGCTGCTGGTGAAGCGTCGAGAGGCGAGCATTGCGGAGATCGGCGGGGAGGTCGGCTACAACAACGCCGGGAAATTTACGGAGGCCTTTAAGAGAGTCATGGGGCTTACGCCGTCGGAATATCGCAGGGAAAGGGGAACAGGCTATGAGGTCTGAAAAAAGAGCTGGATAAGATCCCTGTTCGCGTATGCGCAGGGGGAGAAGGAAAAACCGGCGCTGTCGGTGGCGCTGTCGGTGCTGAGCGTGCTGCTGGGGCTGGCGCCGTTTTACTGTATGTATCGGATGATCTGCCTGTTTGCGGCCGGGACTGCGGCCGTCGGCGGGGTCGTCAAATGGTGCGCCGCCGCGCTGGCGGCCTATGCCGTAAAGATCCTGCTCTTCAGCCTGTCTACGGGCGTTTCGCACAGCATGGCCTTTACCGTTCCGGAGGGCCTGCGCCTGCGCCTTGCCGACCGATTCCTGCACGCGCCGCCGGGCGACGTGGAGGGGCACTCCATCGGCGAGATCAAGAATATGATGGTGGATAAGATCGAGAGCATCGAGCCGCCGCTGGCGCACTTGATCCCGGAGGGCGCGGGCCGTATCGTCCTGCCGATCGTCAGCATCGCCGCGCTGCTCTGCCTTGACTGGCGGTTGGCGCTGGCCTCACTGGTGACGTTCCCGCTGTCGCTCGTGAGCATGGGGCTGACCTTCAAGATCAACGGGGACAGCTTTGTAAAATACGACCGCTCCGCAGGCGAGATGAACAGCGCCATCGTAGAGTATATCGAGGGCATCGAGGTCATCAAGGCGTTCGGCCGCGCGGGCGTCAGCTACGAAAAGTACGCCGGTGCGATCACGAGCTTCCGGACCTTTGTCATAAAATGGCTGACGGGGACCTTTGTGACCATGAAGCTGAGCTTCGCGCTGTTTCCCTCCACGCTCATCGGGACGCTACCGACGGCGCTGGCGCTTGCATCCGGCGGGGCGATCTCCGGGCCGCAGGCGGCGCTGGCCGTGATGCTTTCCGTTTCCATGGTCGGCTCGCTTGCAAAGCTGGAGATCTTCTCCGAAAACATGCGGCAGGTAAAGTCCACGGTGGAGGGGCTGGAGGCGTTTCTGGAAATGCCCGAGCTTCCGGAGCCTGCGCGGCGCGCCAAGGTGACGCGGACCGACGTGGCGCTCAGAAACGTCCGCTTCTCCTACACCGGAGACAGAAAGGACGAGGTGCTGCACGGCGAAAGCTTTATCGACGCTGATGGCAGAGACATTCGGCTCGAACATTACGATATCGCGTTTCGGCACGTCGATTTCGGCTACGATTCCCGCCCCGTTCTGAAGGACGTCAGCTTTACCATCCCGGAAAGGACCTCCGCCGCCATCGTCGGCCCGTCCGGCTCCGGTAAAACGACCGTTTGCAGCCTGATCGCCCGCTTTTATGACCCCCAGAACGGCAGCATCACCGTCGGCGGCCACGACCTGCGTGAATTTACCTGCGACAGTCTCCTCACCAACATCTCCATGGTCTTCCAAAACGTCTACCTTTTTCACGACACCGTGCGAGCCAACATCCTCTTCGGCAGACCGGACGCCACGGAGGCCGAGATGATCGAGGCAGCAAAAAAGGCCCGCTGTCATGACTTTATCATGGCACTGCCCGACGGCTACGACACCGTCGTCGGCGAGGGCGGCGGCACGCTGTCCGGCGGCGAGAAGCAGCGCATTTCCATTGCCCGCGCCATTTTGAAAGACGCTCCCATCATCATTCTTGACGAGGCGACCGCCAGCATCGACCCGGAAAACGAGCACCTGATCCAGCAGGCGCTCTCCGAGCTGACGAGAGGCAAAACGATCATTACCATTGCGCATCGCCTTGCGACGGTGCAGAACGCCGATCAGATCCTTGTGGTAGACGACGGCAGGATCGTCGAGGTCGGCACGCACGAAGAGCTGCTTCGCCGAAACGGCCTTTACAAGCGCTTTACCGACATATGCGAACGGGCCGAGGGCTGGCACATCGCAGCGGGATGAGACGCCCGATATTGTTCTGAGTTCGACCCGGTCGGCGTTCGGCTTGCGGCCGGATCTTCCGGGGATGGCGCTATCCGCTGCCCTTGCGCGGCTCCCGAGGATATGAGAGCCAAAAGCGGCGCGGATATTCCCAACGCCTCTGACCGGCAAACGGGAATGTTTGCAAGCTCCGCAAATTTCGGACGCAGAAACGACAGTACCGACCGCATCTGCAAGAGGTACGCCGCATCCGTAAGCCTCCTTCGCCGTCAATGACTGCGCTAAGGGCACCCCGCCCTACGCAGAAATTTCGGCCCTGCGCGTAGGGCACGATGCCCACATCGCGCCGCCCGCAAACACTTTTGCATAAATTCTGCTTTTCTACTTGATTTTTCGGCTTGGCGTTGTTATAATAACTCTGCTGTTTTGTAAATGTGAAGTCTTTAGAACAGCCGCGCTTCAAGACAAGCGGCGGACGGTGACCGTCGGCCGCGGCGCTTCGGCGCATGACGGCAGCAGGCTCCCGCGAGAACGCACGGGAAACAATCAGACAGCTTGTCAAAGAGTTCCCGGTTCGGAAATTCGACAGCTATGAAATTGCAAAGTTAAACTCGTTTTTTTGACTGCCTAAAACGATCGGACAGCTTGTCGAAAAACTCCCGGTCCGGTCGTTCTAGCAATTATGAAATCGCAATGATAAGCTCGATTTTTTAACTGTCTGAAACGATCGGGGCGTTGTACGAGTCCGCAGCTTTGCGCCGTTCTGCTGAACGGAACCTCCTGCTTTACGCATTTCTCCCGCGCTTGGATCTGGAAGCAAATGTAAAACAGCATAAATAGTATATTGCTTCGTTGTTCTGACACGCCGTTCTAACATTTTGATTTTCCCTCTTTTTTGAGGTTCAAGGTGTTCTGACCGTGTTTGACATACACGGAGAGGTATCGAAGTGGTCATAACG